>JAUVOB010000118.1 GCA_030599405.1 Chloroflexota bacterium
CATGCTGTCCATACCAAGGGACCTTTGGGTAGAAATCCCGGGTTTTGGAGTTGAGAAGATCAATCAGGCGCACTTCCTTGGCGAGTTGTATGCATATCCGGAAGGTGGGCCTGGCCTGGCGGTGGACACGGTTGAGGCTGCCTTAGGTGTTAACATCGAGTATTATCTGACGGTAAATTTCGAGGCCTTTACCCAGGTCATCGATGAAATTGGTGGCATTAAAGTAACCGTTCCTGAAGCCATCCAGGACCCGTCCTACCCGGACAATTGCTACGGTTATGATCCCTTTTATATCGAGGCGGGGGAACATCAATTAGACGGACCTTCCGCGTTAAAATTTGCCCGAACAAGGGCTACCTTCGGTGGAGACGTAGACCGGGCGGGAAGACAGCAGCAGGTTGTCATGGCTGTGCGCAATAAAATCCTCCGCCTCGACATGATCCCACAACTTCTCCTGCGCGCTCCAGGATTTTGGAATATCCTCCAGGACAATGTTCGGACAAACCTGGCGCTCGACGAGATTATCCAGTTAGGTTTACTGGCCCAGGATATTCCCGATGGGAATATCCGCTCCGCGGTCATCGATTATGACTACGTCTTCAATCAGTTAACGCCTGATGGTCAGGCAGTGTTGGTTCCGATTAGAGAGAACATACGAGAGCTTCGCGACCAACTCTTCGCGCGACCGGCGGTGCCAACTCCGGTGATAGTTAACCTGCCCCAGTCAATGGCCGAAGAGAGTGCACGAGTTGCCATCTACAATGGAACGCCAAGATTTGGGTTAGCAGCGGAGACTGAAGCGTATTTGATAAACGGTAACATCAACATAGTCGAGATCGGCAACGCCGACTCGTCTGAATACCGCACCACCCAGATCATTGACTATGGATCCCATCCAGCAACGACCCAGTACTTGACCCAGTTAATGCTCATACCACCGCTCAATATCAGCAACAGCAGTCGACCCATTGGTGAATTCGATGTGCTCGTGATTTTGGGGGGTACCTGGGAAGTGCCGGGCTCTTAAGAGAGAGGCTTCTAGATAGCTCTGAATTCTAGAGCCTTTCCGTCCAAGGTCGGGTAAAGGGTCCCCGACTAGCCCGGACTGGAGGTACATGAGGAAAACCGATCGGTCATGGCTCGCCTATGGCCTTTTGCTGTTTGTTATGGTGGCCTGTAGGCCCTCGGAACAGGAGGAGACGCCAAGTCTCACCTTGGCAGACTCGGCTATAACCCCTACGCTCCAGACACCGGTCCCTCAAGCGAGTGCTTCGGCAACCTCTCAACCAAGACCAACGAACACTCGCGTTTTCCGGCCGACCGTCACTAGAGAGATGGCGCGCGCGCTGGACCCAGGGTGGCGACGACTCGGGGATGAACGATTTGGCCTTCAGGTAGCGGTTCCGGTTGAGTGGGTTGATGCAACTCCCCAGCTAAGAATGTCCGAGTTGATAAACCGCTTCGGGCCTCAAATGATCTTGCTGACTAACAACGATGAGACGGCCGATCGGTTACTGTCTGGAGAGCCGTTCGAGCAAGGTGCATTAGTCTTTGGATTCACTTCGGAATCGATCCGCCCTGGTACCGGACCTGAGGAAGCTTTGTCTGATTTGCTGGGAGCAGCAGAATCGGAAGGTCTAGTGCCGATCACGGTAGAGGAAACTCTAGTTGGGGGAAAGCCCGCAGCCTATGTTGATCTGGCGTATGACCCCTTGGGGATATTCGCATCTTATCCAGAGTCCATGCGTTTCCGTGTGCTCATGGTTTTGAGCCCTAAAGCGAATACACCGGCCGTGTTTGTAATCGGATCGCCGGCCGATGATTGGATTAGCCAACGTGACACCTTCATCGCCATATCAGAACTTATCTACCTTCCTGAAACCGGATCGAACATATTCGAGCACATGGACACTGGCGATCTCGTGCAAGGGACGCTAGAAGGGGCGCTTGATAATATATGGACCTTCACTGCTCAGGAAGGGAGTTTTGCGACGATCTCCCTGACGCCGGAGGATGACAACGTAGATCTAACTCTGACTTTGATCGATCCGGCGGGAAATGTCCTGTTCACCGCGGACGATGGTTACGCTGGCGAACTGGAGGTGTTGAGTGATATCCCGCTTCTAGAGAACGGAACCTACCTTATCGAGGCCAGCGAATTCTTCAACGAACCGGGCCGCTACAGTCTGAGCCTTCTTCTATCTGATGAAGCTGAGTTTGAGAGCGGCGGGCATATTGAATTCGGCCAGGAGATAACAGCAGAGCTGGTTCCTGACAACAGGCATTTGTGGTTCTTTAAGGGCACGGCGGGTCAGGAAGCAACCGTGATCCTTACTTCGCTGGATGAGAGCTTTGACGTCATCCTGGAGTTGCGATCTCCGGATGACCGACCGATTGTCGTGCTCGACGAAGGGTTCGTAGGGGACGCGGAAATTCTCGCTGGCCATGAGCTTCCACTAACAGGCCGCTATGCAATTATTGTCCGGGGTTTTGCCGGACATGGGGGCATGTATATGCTGGCGCTAGATGAGGGAGGGGAAAGCACTGCGAATTTCTTCGATGTCGGAGATCTGGTCTACGGCGATGTAAGGCAAGAAACGCTACGGAAAGACGAGGCCCACGCCTGGTTCTTCAACGGTAGGTTAGGCAACGAGGTAACTATTGAGGCTACCCCCCTAGAGCCCACCATGGACTTGGACATCTGGTTGCTTGATCCCGATCTACAAGAGCTGGTGATGAGAGATGAGCACCTCTCGGGCGAATCTGAACGAATCGAATACAAGTTACCTGTTACTGGACAGTATCTGATCCTGGTCCGGGAGTTCTTTGGAGAGCCCGGTAGGTACGAGTTATCCCTTAATGCTGAGGGTGTCGATGAATTAGAGATCGCCGGAACGATTGTCTATAGTGAGACAGTTACTGGCATCCTTGAATCGGGCCGGCGGGATGCCTGGTCGTTTGCAGGAGAGATGGATGATGTTGTCGACATCGTTTTATCACCGCTCGAAGCAGACCGGGATTTAGTCCTTCTACTGGTGGACCCGGCAGGAAATGCAGCAATCACCGTAGACGCAGCGCTTGCAGATTCCTCAGAGAGACTCGTCGCCTTCAGGCTAACATCTGGCGGCGAATGGAAGATAGTGGTAACGGAGTTTTTCAACGAGGGGAGCGATTACGAACTTCTACTAACCCGGCGTGAATTGGACGACCAGCGACCGGAATAGATCACCTCAATCCTCGTCCAGAGTCAACGAGAGTTTATAGAGGTCTCGCTTCTTCCATCCCGATAGCCCGGCAACAACTTCTGCGGCCTCCTTACGAGAGGCGCCCCTTTCCCTCTCTGCGGCCAATGCATGAATCACCGTAGTCTCGTCCCAATGCCGATCAGCTGCGCCGGCGATGGCAAGGGTAAATTCTCCCCGTGCCTCACCTTCCATAAAGTACTCGATCGCATCGGTAACGAATCCCCGCCAAATCTCTTCATGCATTTTGGTCATCTCCCGTCCGATGCTTACGCGCCGGTTTCCTAAGATCTCACCAACATCACCCAGCAGCGAAATCAAACGGTGGGGAGCCTCGAATACAACTATTGTATAGGGTAAACCGGCGATATCGGCCAAGGCCTCCCTGCGGGCCTTCTCTCGCCGGGGTAGAAATCCCAGGAAGAGGAAGTTTTCAGCTGGTAAGCCGCTGACAACCAGGGCCGTGATAGCTGCCGACGGACCAGGTATGGGAACGACTTTTAATCCCGCCTGAATGCATGCCTGAATCATCGGGTAACCTGGATCAGAGAGGCCCGGCATGCCCGCGTCTGAAACAAGGGCGATATCACCCTCTTCGAGAATATGTAGAAGGTCCTCGACACGTCCGGGACCGCTATATTCATGGAAGCTAACCAGCCGCGTTTTAATCTCGTAGCGTTCTAGCAAGCGACGGGTGATGCGGGTATCTTCGGCAGCGATCAGGCTAACCTCCCGGAGGGTCCTCAACGCCCGGAGGCTAATATCCTCCAGGTTTCCAATTGGTGTACCGACGAGAAATAGTGTGGGCATTATATATACTAGGGATCATGGACCAGGAGAAGGGAATCGGACACCATAGCCTGAATTGATTCGGTTCGGAAGTGGACTATGTCGCCAGCTAGGACTGTCACCCAAGAGTTACCTGATCGGGAGAAACGCCTCGCTATGCGATTGGAGACGCCCTATCAATACGGCGAAAATCGCCTGTTAATGGTTCTGGGTAAAGACGAAATAGAGCAGGTTCTGATTACAGCTAGCCCTGGTCTGGACTCTGAACACCTGGGAAACCGCTGTTCCGTTTGCCGTTTCAAGCTGGACATTATGTTCTTGAACGCGGGGTGCGTCGAATAGGAACTGTTCGTAGCCGGAAGGTCCATAGGCCGGGGAATCACCGACGGTTACCCGTGCCTCTACACCGCTATCCCAAACATGGACGCGGTAGCTACCATGAGCTACTGGGTTACCATTTAAGTCAAACACTTCGCCAGCGAGGCCCAGCCAATTACACCCCGCGCTATTGGCGTAATTCTGGAGATATTGCGGGCTGACCAGATCCTTGGTGAAGGGAAATGCGGAACGAGTACTGGTCGCCGTTGGGGAAGGACCGGGGGTCGGTGTGTCTGTTGGCGTTGGCGTTGGCGTCTTCGTCGGCGTTGGTGGAGGAAGAGTCGAAGTTGGAGATGGCGTTAGAGACGGACGTACCGTATTCACTGGTGCGCGGGTCGCCACATCGGGTTGCGAAGCCGGGGTAAGCGTCGGCGGCAATTCCATCGCACGGGTATTTGTCGGTGTATCGACCGGAATCTCAGTCGGCGTTTCGGTAGGTCGCGGCGTTGGAGGCACCGCCTCCGCTACCAAAGTAGGAGGCGGATCAGTCGGTTCTGCACCGAATAGATCGGTGACGAAATTATCAGGGACCAGGATCAGATAGGCGACCACGACAATGATTATCACAATGCCTATCCCGAATAGAATGGTCAGCACATTGATCAATCGGGTTCCTAAATCACGCGATTCAGTGCTTTCAACTTCCATATCCTGGTCAAATTCCTGGTCAAATTCTTGGTTTTCGTCACTCATCGTTCATCCCTCCGGTCAGGTGCTGGCTTAGCTACACCGTTCCAACGGTCGAATCACTGGTTCTCACCAACGAATCTTTCAACTTCGGCAAGATTCCACTGCCCGGCCAACCAAGTTTCGAACTTAGCTTGTAACAAAAGCGAACGTAGGTTGGCGGTAATCTCTCTTTGCGGGTCTCGTTCTACCAACTGCACCAAGTAATAGGCGGTCCCGCTACCATCCAATCTCGGCGCGGCAACAACATCGCTCAGCTGGCCTGGCTGTAAGGCAAAGGCGGCTATTTCTACCTCTGGAACGAGCAACGATCCCTGGGCGAAATAGCCAAGATCTCCACCGTCTTCTCCGGTTATTCGATCGAGAGAATACTGTTGTGCCAGGTTAGCGAAATCCGCACCATTTCGGGCCTGTTCAAGGAGCGATTGGGCTAGAGCAACGTCGTCGACTTGGATATAGCGAGCATGAACCTGTTCTACGGTAAAAGGCACATCGGCCGTTATCAGTTCAACCATTCGCTCTGTAATCATTTCTGTCTGCAGCGCCCGGTGAAATTCTTCTTCAGTCCACTGGTTGGCTTGTAACCATGTGGAAAAGACCTCATCGCCTCCTACCGATTGCTTCAATTCCGCAATCCGCTCCGAGACCATTTGGTCGGTCACTACAATACCGTTTTGTTCAGCTGCCTGGGCGATAATCTCAGTCTCTATAAG
>JAUVOB010000098.1 GCA_030599405.1 Chloroflexota bacterium
AGAGAGTTATTAGCAATTCCCGAGCCAAAGAAATTAACCTGTCCTAGAGACTCGTCATTTAGCCTTACTTCTACGCGGTGATCTTCTTGGCGGAAATAGGCCCAGATCATGACCCTCAGAGGGAAGCTGCTACCATCGTCATTTATGGGATCGGGAAAATGGAAACCAGTGCTCATCGACTGGTTTGGATCCCCAGCCCGACCGACCAGTGTCTTTCGCCAATACCAATGATCGTTGGCGTCGCTCATCGGCATACTGCTATAATATTGCGCGTCGACTTCAAGATGGTACTTGGCCTGGTAGCGATCAGGCGCGACGCCACCTGCACTATCACTATCAGCCTCCATACGTTTGCCTGAACTACCGTCTGTGTAGTAGGAAAGCCAATAGATGTTGGTCGATGTTTCTTGAGTCTTTACCGCTTGCCCATAAAAGATCAGCGAATCGGAGCCATCGAAGAGACCATTACCATTGCTATCTATAATTCGTACGGCGACCTCTGAATCCTGATAGCACATCCGCAAGGCGCCGACAGCGACTCCGCCCGGCCACCCACTAGCGCTTAAGTCACTAAAGGCAACCTTATGCATCCCTGTTTCATCAATGGCTAGACGGAAAGAGGTCCCCTCCATACAGGGTGATGTCTGTGTTTCAGAATCGAAATTTCGATGCAATCGCCAATCTCGGCTTTCATCGAAGTTGATGAGCCTATAGCTGGAAATTGACTCGTAGGCCGGTCCTTCTTGCCTGGTTTCCAAGGCCAGGCTCTCAGTTCCAGAGGTATAATTGAAGGTAAGTTGTACCGTTAAATGGGAGTAGATCTCTAGTGTTTGTCGGGCCGAATTTGCCAGTACTGGTCGAACGAGTACGCGCACGACCTGTCGATCTCGTAACCAGAAAGCATCACCTAGCTCTACCGGATTCGCTGGAAAGAATTCATCAGCAGAATAGGCCTCCCCGTCTACCGGATACTTGGTCTCGAATTCAGGGACAAATTCGCTGACGTTTCTAGCTAGATCCGGGTGAGCATTCAACAGATGCTGTTGTGCCGCTGGAAGGGCACGAATCCCCTCAAGGACGTGGCTCTGTCCATCGAGAACTGTTAACTCCGGAACGGCGCCCGGAGGGATGGCAACAAGGTAGCTGGTTTGCGGTAAATCTGGATGTCCCTCAATACCTAAGTAGCCGAAGCCTGGAATTCGAACCTGATCGAAACGACCAGAATCTGTCTCCACCGAGGACTTTACTATATCGGGAGGCGAGACCTCGAAAACCAGCCCGGTCTCATCAGATGAGAGAATCTTAATGCCTGCCTTATCCACTTTGCCAGCGTCGGACTGGAACATCTGGATAGCAGAAGGCAGCTCCTCTCCATTCGAAGTGCCAAGCGTACTAAATGTAATAGCTAGGAAGATGAAGATGAATACGAGGATTGATAATTTAGTCTTAGGGAAAAAAGGCGAGGATACCATGTTTGACGACTTTTTCTCAAATTTTGCACTAGACAGCAACAAGGGCTAGACAATTTAGCACTATCCAGCCCTTGTCCGCAATCAAAGGGTTGTAGACACCCTCCTGAGAGCTGTATTTGATTGTCCTCGAAAAAAAAAGACACAACCGCATCGGCAACGGTCGTGAAGTTCGCACAAACCTACAAGTCTTAATCCAAAATGCCTGACGAGATCAGATGCTAATATATAGGAGCGCTCGTTGCTCTTCTGAAATCGCCCGTTGTTCTATTGAAACAAGCCTTTTAGCTAGAAACACATACCAACCAGTGGATGCAGCTCTAACCAATCAATAACAGATCTGGTGCTTGAGCTCGAAACAGAACTAGCTGTTTACAACCGTGCACTCGTCGTCCACACCGGTTTTTCCGTTCACAGGATCCGAAGAGTCGCATGTACCTGCGATGCTCTCCATCAGTTCGCGGTGAATAACGGCCGGTTTTTCGTAGACAGACTTGCTCTCAGGTTTAAACTCTCTCATCTAGATCCTTGTCAGCAACAAAGAACGATAATCAATGGATAGGACGATATTATCTTAATGCCCACCATTATCCAAATACGCTTTTCGCCTAAGACGCGCTTCCCGATAAGCGATTGAAGAACAACCTAACAAATCACCATCCTCACAAGCGGCCGTTCCGTGACAACGAACACAGAATTGCCGCAACTCACATGTGGAGCAAACTGGCAAATTGCCCATCGTGAGACTGGAAGTCTCGCTCCAGACAGGTGACTTATCCCATATCTCAGCCATCGACATCTGCCGCACATTCCCAGCTGTGATCCGGGCGCCCACACAGGTATATACATCTCCATAGGGGCCAAGATCGAAGCTGTTCATACCAATGCTGCAGAATCGGGCATTCTCATTATATGGGTATGGTGTAAAGGTTTCTGCGCTAATGCGTTCCCGAAGAAAGTCCAGCAATTGGTCATCCGAAGGTCGGTGCCGTAAAGGTGACAAATCTCCAGTATGCTTAGGAGTAACAGTTAAGTCGTACTTAAAGGTGATGCCCAGATCAGAAGCAAGCTCCTTAAGAGCATCAATCTGATGGATATTCTCCTTCATTAGAGGTGTCTTAATAAGACACCGAACGTTGCGTTCTAAGAGCAATTTAACGGCGCGTATCGTGAGGTCGTAAGAACCTGGCACTTGCGTTATGCCATCATGCGTTTTTGCATCGGCTCCGTAAACGCTTAATTCAACGACAACTGGTTTAACGACCGCAATCTTATCAGCTATCTGTGGCTTTATCATGATCCCATTTGTGAAATATCGAACCGCAAATCCTTTCATTCGCGCGTATCTCGATATCTCAAAAATATCCTTACGAAGGAATACTTCACCACCTGAAAAGCTTAAGGTAAGTGCACCTAACTCGGCTAACTCATCGATGACCCGTTTCGCCTCTTCTGTTGACAATTCTCCAGGCACCTTCGCTCCCGGAGGCAGCACATCCAGATAACAGTGGGTGCATTTTTCATTGCATCTATACGTTATCTCCCAGTGTACGGAGAAAAGACGATGCTCATCTCTAGTCCGGCGAACGATATCGTTATATGAATTGGTATTTACGTCGACTGCCTGGCCTGTCAACTACTCATCCTCCTCTTTTTCGTCAAGGATGATTACCGACTGATCGACCAACTGAAGCAAGAACTCTCTTACGTCAGCATCGGCTTGCTCTCGCGAAATCTCGTATTCACCGGCGATAGTCTCAGATATTTCTTCGACCGAGTTGTTCCCATTGGCAAGTTCGAATATACGCGAACCTACTTGATTCAGGACATTTACTTCACTGCTGTCAGCAAGTATCAGTACGGCTTCTCCGTCAATAACCCTACCCGCTGTCTGCGGATGCGGCTTTGGGTACATCTTCGAAATGTTCATCAATTACCTTCCAAAATCCATCGTCGCGTTTGAAATGCAACGTCATTACCGGCACTGATCTAACAACACTATCGCAGACATCTACCAATAAATCGGTTAGCGATAGTTCCCTAACGACAAAAGGTGATGATGCTACTAAATCGGCAACGGCAGTCACTGTCGATATCGGCTCGAGAAAATGATCGGTATCCTGTCTTATGCGAAAGATCGCTTGTAGAGGAGCATTTTGGTTTGCCCTGGGTGCATCCGACATCTCTCCACGAAAAGGAACACCATAGAGTATACTTGCTCCGTTCTCGATACGGATAACCACGAGATCGTCGCTAACAACATCAGAACTTCTGGCCGCTATTCGAGAGGTAGTTGTCTTTCCAGCGCCACTAGGACCAAAAAAGACATAGCCAAGACCATTACGAATTACACCAGCCGCATGCAATAGCACAGCATTGTTCTTAACGCAAAGCCAGGCGAAAACAGCGCGCAGGTAATTCTCGATTCTAGCTTCGGGCGCCATATCCAGATAACCGCGACCCGTGGCGAAGTCTACTTCTCCTCGCTCGAGATATGATTGAAAAGTAAGCCGATCATCTTCGAATTCAGCTTCGATTATCCATGGTCCCGGCTTCGGCTCTATATAAAGAACCTCCGGTATGACATTGATCTCGATCGAAATGTGTGGTGATTCGTCTGTGGAAAGAAAATCTTGATAACGAGATCGAATCCGGTTACCAACCAATTCATCATCGGTCTCAAGCAAAACACAGAAACCAGCAATATTGAGGGTAAGACGTTTGCGGTTCGTTCTCTCGTCTGTCAAGAGTTACCCCTGAAAGTTTCGGAACAGCAGAATCGTATCATAGCAGTATTATGGTGGCAAAAGGCCATGACCAATATTAAGCTACCTATTATCAACCTCCGGCTGTGATTTCAATAGGTTCAGATTCCGTGGAATTGCCTTGCCTGTCAATCGACTCCAATTTGTAGTAATAGGTAACACCATTGACAACGTCATGGTCGACGTAACTGTGTTCTCCTCCGACATTCGGATCAAAAGCAGGGGGGATCAACTCATCATTTACTTTGATAAAAGGGCCGTCTTCTGACTCGGACCGGAGAAGATTAAAACCGATTATGTCAAGTTCACTCTCTGTCGTCCAGGTTATCGTTAGCTCTGTCTGACCCAGCAAATCACAACTCGTCAAAGAAACCAGCAGTATGAGGGCGATCCAGATCCAACGTGGAAGAAGTGAATTGATGAGGTCCTGTCCGGTGAACACGGCGGGATTGTAGGAAAGTGTAGAGGGACTGTCAAGCGCAGATTCAGGGGGCTATCCGGACAATTATTCCGGCGACTGCCGACCTGCTACGTGGCGGTTTTTCGCACTGTCAAGTTGATTACTTGGTTCTTCACCCCTTAAGGCATTTTTCAGCTATAATGGGCGAAACAATCCGGGGCGCCGTTCGCAGGCACGAAGTTCCCATACGCGAGACTCTTTTGTGTGAGGTTTTCGACTCAGCTTAATCAGCATGATCCCGGCAATCCTAGGAGATTCTTATGCACATTCGATGTTCTTACTGCCGACATTCATTTAATCTCTCTCGTGATTACATCGCTCAGGCTGTGGCAGAAGCGAATGAAAACAAAATGAAATACGCTTCTGTCGAATGTATAAAGTGTCGTAAGCAGATCAAAGTGCCTGTTTCGCAGATGAAGCGATATGTTCCTCAGACCGATAAAGATGATGAGGAAAAAGAGGATTAGGGCTAAAGATAAACACGTCGAACACCATCGCTATCATGACCGATGAGATCTGCCGGGCACAAATAACAGGTTGCAGAAATCAGGCGACGCTGGTGCGGACCGAGTAGTAACTGGGGCTGTTTCGCCCGGTATAGAGTGGGATCACGATTTCCCACTAATTTTTGAATGTTGTCGATCTGCTTGGATCCCCCACCTTCCCCGAAAGGTGGTACTTACCCAAACCACCATGTGAGTTTGAGGGTTCACGTAAATCATACTCGAGCTAGACCGCGAACGAGTGGGGGCTAGAGGTTCATTGTGGGTAGAGACAGATAATCGACTGGAATGTACTAGGAACCATCTGTGACATGAGAGTTGTCAGTAGAAGCCGGTCCCAGGTCGCTATTCGCTCCATTCAAGCACCTCTTCTCCGATATAAACGGTATCTCCAGTAGAAATACCGGCTTCTTTAAGGGCCTCGCTAATACCCATACTATCCAAGATTTGCTGAAATCTTCTCGTGGTAGCTTCGAATTCCCAATAGGTCATCGCGGCGACTCGTTCAATACCCCGACCTTCGACGCGCCAGCCATCATCCAGGCGAGCAATCGAAAAGGTCTCGTCATCATCAGGCGGCCCGATAACCACCAATTCGACATCTTCTGGCTCTGCTTCTGGGCTATCCTCGAGTATTTGCTTGACGCGATATATCATGTTTCGCACACCCTGCCCGGTGTAAGCAGAAATAGCCTCGAACGGAAAGCCAGCATCCTGGATAGTCTCCTGTATCAATGGCTGCCAGGTAATCGCGTCCTGCAGATCGATTTTATTTAGTACAACCAATTGGGGTTTATCTTCCAGCCGAGAATTATGAAGGGCTAGCTCTTGATTGATCATGGCCCAATCTTCCAAGGGGTCGCTAGAACCGCCATCTAATAGATGGACGAGGATGCGAGTTCTCTCGATATGTCTCAGAAAATCATGGCCCAGTCCGGCTCCCGCTGCAGCTCCTTCGATTAG
>JAUVOB010000129.1 GCA_030599405.1 Chloroflexota bacterium
ACTGGTAGGATCGGGGGCCGATCAGAAAAGCGAATCAGTCAATTCCAATAACGAGAGCAAATAATAAATCGGTCACCAATCACTGGATTATGAAGATTCTAGAGGTTCTTACTTATTACAGGCCCCATATTAGCGGGCTGACAATTTACGTTGAACGACTTTCAAGGGCATTAGCCCGCATGGGCAATCAGGTTACGGTCTTCACATCTCAGTACGAATCATCTTTACCGGGCCAAGAGATGCAGGACGGTGTGCATATCATCCGCGTTCCCGTCGCCTTCCGTGTAAGCAAGGGCGTTATCATGCCCCGATTTGGACCCATGGCCTGGAAAATGGTTCGCAACGCCGACATCGTGCACCTTCATCTACCCCAATTCGATGCACCCGGCGTAGCCTTCAGAGGGAAATTGATGGGTAGACCGGTAGTCCTCACCTATCACTCGGATCTCCGGCTTCCAGATGGTCCGTTCAATCGAGTCGCCGAGCAAGTCGTCAATGTGATGAATCGACTGGCCGGCGGCTTGGCTGATGCCGTTGTTACTTATACTTATGACTTCGGAAGCCATTCTCCGTTCCTATCCAGGTATCTCGACAGAAAATTGTATGTGATACCACCACCAGTCGAGTTGGTTCCAGTAGATGACGGGAGAGTACAAGAGTTTCGTTCAGCGCACGATTTGGAGGGTAAACGGGTGATAGGCATATCGGCTCGAATTGCGGCCGAGAAGGGAATTGAGGTGCTACTTCGAGCCCTACCATTTATCTTGGAAAAGCATCCCGATGCCCACGTGCTTCAAGCGAATCCGGCGACATTAGGTGAGTCGGCATACCAAGCCATGCTTGAACCCCTTCTGAAGCAATATGAGGCCAATTATCATCTTCTGGGACCGCTATTCGGCGCGGATCTGTCGGCATTCTACCGGTCGTTAGATTGCTTGGTTATGTGTTCCCTCAATAACACGGAGACATTTGGCCTGGTTCAGGTTGAGGCCATGATGAGTGGAACTCCTGTTGTTTCTTCCAATCTGCCGGGCGTACGCCAGCCTGTAACGTTAACAGGAATGGGAGAGGTCACGCCTGTTGGCGATCATATAGCCCTTGCGGACGCCATCGTGCGTATACTCGACAATCAAGAATCCTACTTAAGACCCTCGAATATTATTGCCGAGTCCTTTGATCCCGACGCGACCGCCGCAGAATACATGGACTTGTTCCACAATCTTCTCTACGGTAATGCTGGTGGCAAAACCATAGAGCCAGACGTTTACGATAATCTGAGGAAGATGAAGGAGCTGTATGAAGTGGCTGGAACCGGATAGATCAGCATTCTTGGTAAACCATTGAAAAACGGAGTTGACAGCTCAAAGCTACGACCTGATCAGTCCGGCTCGGACGGCACGAGAGAGACGGATCTGCTGTGGCTCTATTTGAAAGCGGTTCCGGCTTTCCGAGCCTTGCTGCGTGCTGTAGAGTCTAGGTTCTATCAACATATCGAACTCCCAGAACCGATACTCGACCTTGGCTGTGGCGATGGCCTGTTTGCTGAGTTGACGTTCGATAGCAAATTGTCGGCCGGCATCGATCCATGGTGGGGACCACTTCTCAAAGCAGATAGGAGCGATGCGTATAACACGGTAATTCAAGGTTTTGGTCATGAGCTTCCGTTTGCCAATGGTCACTTCGGCTCGGCCATCAGTAACTCTGTACTCGAGCATATCTCCGATCTCCAACCCGTACTATACGAAATTCATCGGGTCCTTCGAGACGACGGCCGGTTCGTCGTTACCATGCCGAGCCACTATTTCACCACCAATTTAGGTGGCGCCATGGCATTGGAAAAAGTGCGCCTGAAACCACTCGCTGATGCCTACCGGCGCGCCTTTAATGGAATTGCTAGACATGCCCACGTAGATCCGCCCGAAAAGTGGGCAGCACGTTTTGCCGATGCTGGTTTCTCCGTCACGCGCTGGCAATATTACTTCTCGACCAAAGCCCTACATGCCCTGGAGATTGGACATCTACAGGGCCTCCCTTCGGCCATTATCCACGCCATAGCAGGCCATTGGATTCTCGCTCCCTGGGAAAGCAACCTTAGGATAACAGAACGCTGGGTAAGGCCGTTCTACGTTGAAGAGCCGTCTACTCCAGGCACCATGGCACTTTTCGTCCTGCGAAAAAGCTCCAGCCGGCCAGTCTCCCTGTCATTACCAGAACCCAACCCAATTGACTTCTCTGAACGTGAATTGGACCAATCTGTGACCTTCACCTCAACGGAAGAACCGGTCATCGATGATGCCGAATTGTCTCTTATATCCACATCCACGCCCGACCCGGAGCCCGGTGTTGAGCCTCATCCTGAGACGGGACCCTCGGGAAAAAAGGGAATACCGTGGAGATTACCCAGAGGATGGTTGGGCGTTACTCTGATCTTGCTGTCGATGCTGTCTGCATCAATTGGCATCAGCACCCTGAGAAGCGGAGAGATTAAGCCGCTCCAATCCATTTTGTGGTTCCTTTTCTCAGCTGCTGCGTTCCTTCTGGCAGGCAATACAGGAATACTGTCGTCAGCGCGCTTTAACGTGACCAAGAGTATTAAAGGCGCGCCCCGACGCAGATGGTTGGTGGTGGTTTCTCTTTTCTTTGCATTTCTGGCTTACCAGATAGCGAATAATCCTTCATCGGAGAAACGAGCATTTGTCGCCATAGCCTTTTGGCTCCTCGCAATTCTGATGGCATCCTTCGCTCTCTTGGACCGTCGGCGAGAACGCTCCAACATGCGACCGTATCGACACCCCCTGCAATCCTGGGAGATAGCAGCGATCGTGGCCATATTTATCGGTGCACTGGCAATACGCCTTGTCGATATCACGTCCCACCCGTTCATTTTAAGTGGAAGCGAAGCCAGTATCGGCCTCGACGCTTGGGAAGTTGCTAATGGTAGGATTCAAAGCCCATTCGCATCCGCTTGGTTGACAAATCCGACGATGCCCCTGTACCTATTGGCTATTCCAATAAAGATATTAGGTCGCACCGTTCTGGCGATCCGCGTCTTGTCGCCGTTCATTGGAGCCCTTACCGTGGTGGCGATATATCTGTTCGGACGGCGTCTTTGGGGACCGGTAGTTGGCTTGATTGCCGCTTTGTTGTTGGCGGGATCTCATGTACACATCCACTATAGCCGCCTCGGGATGACAAATATATGGGACCCATTGCTGGTTACAGCCGCCATAGGCCTGCTATACGTGGCCTGGCAAGAACGTAATCGGAGACTGTGGATTGTCGCAGGATTCATGACCGGGCTCAACGCCTATGTTTACACAGCCTCTCACATTCTTCCAATCATTTTGCTTGGGTTATTTATCTATTTGTTACGCGACTGGCGTGAGCTCTGGGAGCAACGCTCGAATATTTTTGCAGTGTCGGTCATGGTCTTGATCGTTGCCTTACCTCAGTTACTTTATTATCGAGTATATCCATCTATCTTTTTTGACCGGGTTAACACGCTCGGCATCATCCAAAGCGGCTGGATGCTCCAAGAGAGTAACTTAACGGGTTTAAGCCCCATTGAAGTTCTAATTAGACAGCTCTGGTCGGGAATGCTGTCGTTTCAGGCAGGTCAAGATAATAGTACAGCCTATAATCCCGGAGTATCCCTACTCGGTTTCTGGTCGGCAGCGCTGTTAGTTCTTGGCGCTGGAATGGCCATTTGGCGTTTCAGGCAGCTGCGGTTTGCCGTCCTTCTCATCTGGACAGGTGTGACGCTGATTTTTGCTGGTGGACTCTTGGACAGTCCTCCAAACAGCCACAGGCTGCTCATCGCTATACCCGCAGTGTATCTATTGGTGTCCCTAGCAGCGGTCTGGTTGGTATATCAAGGTCTTCGTGTACTTAAAGTCTCGAAACGATATGTTTTGCCGGTTGTGGTTTCGATTGCGGTCCTGATTGTGGTAGGTGATTTGCTTTTCTATTTCGGCGATTATCGGGATCAGACTAGGTATGGCGATCGCAATACTGAAGTCGCAAGTGAAGTTTCAGTCTATCTTGACTCATTGGAAGGTCAGTGGCTCGTGTATTTTTATGGCGCGCCAAGCATGTATTCATCGTTTTCCACCTTTGCCTATTTGGTCGAAGATTTTGGTACGGATATACGCATAATAGATGTCGAGGAACCCGGTTCGGTACCACCTGCCATGCCAGGGACGAACGTACTCTATGTCTTCTTGCCAGAGCGCCTGGAGGAACTTGAGCAAGTTCAAGAACTTTTTGAGGACGGGGAGCTCAACATACTTTCTGGTTATCATGCGAATCCTCTCTCGTATATCTATCAGATACAAAGCTGATCACAGTCGTTCGCGAGTGCACTCATTAGTTCAAAGACGCCAACAGATTAACCAGGAGTTAACACGCTTGAGATCCAGATCCAGGCCGATAGAATACAAGCTCAGTAATATAGGCATCTCTTTTGACTGCACGACGATCGATGATGCGAGGAATTTCATCTGACACGGAACAAAAGTGCGTCTTCTAAGGTCTGTATGTGTAACATAGGAAAGCAGGCCTCGGGCTGCTTGATTCACTCTGGCAATAGATATGCAATCTGACGATGTAATACAAAACGCTCAAAACAGCGTACAAGATGCCGAGAAGGACCACTCGACCGGGTTGACATCGTCGGATAGTGAAGGTACTCCTCGCCACACCAACTGGCTTAACGCGAAAACCACCGCTGTTCTCCTACTTCTGATTGTACTTATCATCGCGGCTTATTTTCGCTTCACCGGGCTTAACTGGGACGACACATATCACCTCCATCCAGATGAGCGTTTTCTCACGGATACAGCCAGCCTGCTTCGTTCTACAGACCCGATAACTTACCTTAAAACTTCTGACTCCCCGCTCAATCCATACAACGTGGGAAAAACCTTCTACGTCTATGGCAATTTCCCCATGAGCATCACGCGCTTGGTTGCAGAATGGTCAGATGAGGCCTGCCAAATACTGGGCGATCGCTGCTCATATCGATTCATTTATTATGACGGGATCCAGTTCGTGGGCCGGTTTTTGTCCGCAGTCGTTGATTTACTTTCCGTAGCTTTCACTTTTCTAATCGGCCGTCGCTTGTACGATTGGCGAACCGGCATATTAGCTGCCCTCCTGATG
Organism: Chloroflexota bacterium; assembly: GCA_030599405.1. Taxonomy (GTDB): domain Bacteria; phylum Chloroflexota; class Anaerolineae; order Promineifilales; family Promineifilaceae; genus UBA11865. The sequence continues at coordinate 5,161 of JAUVOB010000129.1, forward strand.
GCTCTGGCCGTCTTACCTATCCAGCAGTCTCACTTTTTCACAATGGACAATTGGGCTGCAGCGGCGACCGTGGTAGCGATGTACGCGGCCGTTCGGGCCAGCGAAAATAGTAGAGAAATCCGCTGGTGGGTGTTGTTCGGCGTTATGCTTGGCCTCTCCGTAGCCTCACGGATCAACCTCGCCCCTCTTGCATCAATGGCTGTTGTGGCGGCCTTTATCTGGCTTGCTCGTCGCTCTTCTGACTCGTATCCTGATGAGGGCTGGAGATATGTGCTCACCTCTAGAGGAAAGTCAGATGTACTAAACGTAGTGGTAGGCATCGTCATCGCTGCTCTCCTTTCAGTTGTTACCTTTCGATTAGCCCAACC
>JAUVOB010000061.1 GCA_030599405.1 Chloroflexota bacterium
AAACACACGAGCGAGAGAGCGTTTTAAGATGGAGGTTCTTGTGAAGAAATCTTTTTTTCTATCTGGATTGATAATAGTCTTGCTCTTATCGGCCTGTGGCGGTGCTTCGGAAGAAGAACCAACTGCGAAATCAGAACCGGCTACAGAGGAGACTGCGCCGGCTTTGCCCACTGTTGATTCTCCGGTTATTGAGCCAGGCTATCCAGGACCTGAAGCGCCCGAATCCTATCCTGGACCGCAGGATGCGACTGGGTATCCGGCGCCACCCATTTCGACGCTTGCGCCTGACTCTTATCCCGCCGGAACCACGTTCTGGATGTTGATTCCTGCTGGTTTGCAATGCGAACAACCTCTGACTTATCCAGAATTAGTTGATGCAGTGACGGCATTGGAAAACAGTGGCGTAACTGTGATCAAATCCGAGGCCTTCGGTATGATGGTTTGTGAAGCGTGCGCCTGCCCTACAAGTGAACATTATCGTGTGCTCATAGACGCCACCGATTTGCAGTCGTCGATTGCACTCGGATGGAAAAGGGAGTAAGGAGCTGCGATGCGCTTTCTTACAGCCGGCGAATCACACGGACCATCCCTGACCGCTATCCTCGAGGGGATGCCAGCAGGGTTATCGATCGATCGCGATAAATTGAATCTACATTTGGCCCGCCGTCAGAAAGGTTATGGATCAGGCGGACGGATGCGAATCGAGAAGGACGCGATACAAATCACCGGTGGGGTGATGAATAGCAAGACAACGGGAGGCCCCATCTCCTTGATCATCCCGAACATCGATTATGGGAGCTGGCACGATCGAGATATCCCACCAATGACGATACCCCGGCCCGGGCACGCCGACCTGACTGGGACCATCAAATACGGCTATTCTGATCTGCGCCTGTCCCTTGAGAGGGCGTCTGCCCGAGAGACGGCCGCTCGGGTCGCAGTTGGCGCGCTCTGCTCCCAGTTCTTAGAACTCTTTTGCATCAAGATTGGGTGCTATGTAGTTCGAATCGGCGACATAGAAGCGAGTATTCCGGAAGAGATGCCTTATGCTCAACGCTTCCAAGGGGCAGAGTTGGACGAGCTTCGTTGTCCGGTTCCAGAAGCGGCCGAGGCAATGCGCATTCTCATCGGCGAGATAATGCAGCAAAAGGACACCTTGGGCGGCATATTTGAAGTAGTAGCCCTTGGTATACCGCCAGGATTGGGCAGCCATGTCCATTGGGACCGCCGTCTAGATTCATTATTAATGTGGTCAGTTGGATCGATCCACGCGATAAAAGGTGTTGAGATCGGGCCTGCCTTCGAAAATGCCAGTAAGCCTGGCAGTGAAGTGCATGATGAGATCTTCGTCGACGCAGAGGAAAACTTGGTCCGTCGTTCCAACAATGCCGGTGGTTTCGAGGGGGGAATCACAACGGGACAGCCCATCGTTATTCGTGCGGCAATGAAGCCGATTTCAACCGTATTGAACCCTCGTCGCTCGGTGGAACTGGTCACAGGAGAAGCGGCCGAAACCGTCTACGAACGATCTGACTTCTGCGCGGTTCCTCGGGCAGCCGTAGTTGGTGAAGCGATGGTTGCCTTTACCCTTACTAACTCGCTATTGGAAAAGACCGGAGGCGACAGCATAGACGAGGTGGGAGAGCGCGTCGCACGATTGCGAAGGGCAAACCTACAAGATATCGATCTCGATAACACGACCTGGCGCTTTGGCTTTGATAGCGAATAAGATTGCCTGATATGGGCAGCGCGAGGGCTCGAGCCAGCGACTGGATCAAGCAATTTCGTATCGATGATCGTTGGGCGATGTTATTGATAATCGCCCTGGGAGGCCTCTTCGTCTCAATCTCTATCGGATACGTATACGCGCGATCCATCACGGTGGCAGGTTGGCAGCTTTGGACCTGGCTGTTAACGGTAATCGTCGTTATTGGCGCCTTGCTGATGGGGGCCGGTCACCCGCCGAAGATAGTTGTGGGGAATTGGCGCTGGCTCTTGGTCATTTTAGTAGCGGCTATTCTACTTCGTTTCGTTCTCCTCGAGACAATCCCAGGTGACTTGCACGTGGACGAGTACGGAGTGGCTGATTTCAGCCTACGCCACATTTTTGCCAAGGCTGGGGAAACACTTAATCCCTTTCGGAGTGGCCCTGCATCGAACCCATCTCTTTATCATTATCTTGTTCGTCTATCGCTACTCATTGGCGGGACATCCATCACTGGCCTTCGTTTGTCCAGCGCTCTCGCCGGGGTTTTGGCGGTGTTGGCGACGTACGCGATGGTGGCCGTTTTTGACAATCGCCGCACAGCATTGATCGGCGCTGCCTTAATGGCTGGCTATCATTTCCACGTCCATTGGTCGCGAATTGGTCTGAACAACATCTGGGATACATTATGGGTGCCTGCGACTCTGGCTTTATTTACCTGGGGATGGAAGAAAAGATGGTTTGGTGGCGCGATTCTGGCTGGCGCGGCCGCGGGTCTATCCCAGTATTTCTACCCTGGCAGCCGTTTGGGATTGATTCTTCTGTTATTCGTCATGTGGCGCTTATGGCGAGAAGATCGCGATTCTCGTCGTATGATCACCTATGGCGGACTGATGCTCCTTGTTGCCCTCTGCGTGACCGCGCCTCTTTTGCTCTATGCCATTAGAGACCCGGTCCCGTTCTTCGAAAGAACTCGAACCGTCTATGGGTGGCGACCAGACACGATAATGCTTGTTACCGGTAGTCCTCCAGATCGTTGGGCTTACGCCTGGCATCAATTGTGGCGTTCAGTCGGAGCCTATATTTCGGTCCCTGATGTGACAGGCTTCTACGGTCCTGGTGTCCCGCTCCTCATCGGCCTGGCGGCGCCGTTATTCGTCGCCGGTTTCTTCTGGGCTATATGTAAACGCTATTTTCTCCCGGTTTTGTGGATCACCCTTACAGTATTACTGGGCGGATTCATCTTATCCGATCCTCCCGGCAGTTCTCACTATGTTGTGGCCATTCCGGCGATGGTCTGGCTCATGGCTATGCCCCTCGAGTGGCTGATTGCTCAGGGCCACCCGCGACTGGTCTTGGTCCTGATAATGTTGATCTTGGTTACAGATCTGGTATTTTACTTTGCCATCTACGTACCGGGAGAACCAAGAGATCTGATTCACGCCTTTCCCCCATTACCTCAGCTCTGATCAGATTCAGCAACACTCAGGGATCTCTTGCCCGATGAAACATCTATCGAGAAAGTTTGTCAGGCTCCCAGGAACTCTCGCAAGACTGTCTGCAATATCCCACCGTTTCGATAGTATTCAACCTCAATCGGCGTGTCGATGCGGCAAACAGTCTGGAACTCTATTACCGATTCGTCCTTCTTTTCGGCTCGTACGGTGATCTCCTGTCCCGGCGACAGATCGTCATTCAAGCCAATGGTAGAGTAGAGCTCGCTACCATCTAAACCAAGCGATTCCACACTTTGGTTATCTTTGAATTGCAGCGGCAGAACGCCCATCCCCACCAGGTTACTTCTATGAATTCGCTCATAGCTCTGGGCGATGACGAATTTCACGCCAAGCCATAATGTTCCTTTGGCGGCTTGATCTCTGGAGCTTCCAGTACCATATGCATTGCCTGCCAGCACCACCAGCGGTGTGTTATCTTCCTGGTACCTGAGGGAAGCATCAAATATGGGCATTACATCATTCGTTGGTAGGTATGTCGTCCATCCGCCTTCCGTGCCGGGAGCCATTTGATTACGCAGACGAACATTGGCGAAAGCCCCTCGAGTCACAATGTGATCATTACCCCGGCGAGAGCCGTAGGAATTAAAATCTCTGAGAGCAACGCCGCGTTCCATCAGGTACGATCCGGCCGGTGTCGTACTAGCAATCGCTCCTGCAGGAGAGATATGATCGGTCGTTATCGAGTCTCCAACCCTTACCAGGACTCGGGCGTCAACTATGTCGCCAATGGGCTTAAGTTCCAGAGACGGATCGTCGAAGAAGGGCGGTTCCTGGATATAAGTAGAATCCGGATCCCAATCGTATAACTCGCTTTCCTTACTTGGGATTTCGTTCCATGTTTCGTTACCGGTATACACGTTGCCATACTGTTGCCTGAACATATCAGGTGTAAGAGATCGGCCGAGCACCTCTTCGACTTCCATGCTTCTCGGCCAAATGTCGGCGAGAAATATTGCTTGCCCATCTGGACTACTCCCCAGCGGCTCTGAATTGAAATCTATATCCACTTTACCTGCAAGTGCGTAGGCAACCACCAGGGGTGGTGAAGCTAGGTAGCTCGCCCGCACCAATGGGTGGATCCGGCCCTCGAAATTACGATTGCCGCTTAGAACTGAGGCAACAATTAAGCCACCATCTTCAATGGCTTTGGAGACCGGTTCGGAGATAGGGCCGGAATTGCCGATACAGGTCGTACAACCATAACCCACGACATCGAACCCAAGCTTCTCCAAGTAAGACAAAAGACCGGCTTCCTCCAAGTAACTAGTCACGACCCGTGAACCAGGCGCCAAACTAGTCTTCACGAAAGGCTGAACCTGCAATCCCTTTTCCACAGCATTCCGGGCGAGCAATCCCGCAGAAATCATGACCGATGGATTTGACGTATTCGTGCAGCTCGTAATTGCTGTGATGACAACGGCTCCGTGGCCGATTTCTTCGGAGTGACCGTTCTGAGTCAAAGTTGCCTTCCGCTGCACATCGCGCGCTGACAGATTAAATCCGCGCTTTTCAATTGGTTGTTGCAATGCATCGTGAAAAGTGGATTTCATATCGGATAAGCGAATACGATCTTGGGGACGATTTGGTCCGGCTAAACTCGATTCGACTGTGCTCAAATCAAGTTCTACAACATCCGTAAATTGTGGATCAGGTGTATCGTTGCTTCGGAATAAACCTTGCTCCTTGTTATAACGCTCGACAAGATCAACCATCTCTTCAGATCTGCCCGTTCGACGTAGAAAATCGAGCGTCTCATCGTCGACCGGGAAGAAACCAACTGTAGCCCCGTATTCTGGGCACATATTGGCCAGGGTCGCCCGATCAGGAAGGCTCATGCTGCTCAGTCCTGGTCCAAAGTACTCCACGAACATCCCTACGACGCCCTTCTCACGCAACATCTGGGTAACAACGAGAACCAGGTCCGTGGCTGTAGATCCCTCGGGTAATCTACCGGTTAATTTGAAACCGACGACATCAGGTGTAAGCATATAAATGGGTTGACCGAGCATTGCGGCTTCGGCCTCAATGCCACCCACGCCCCAACCGACAACTCCCAATCCGTTTATCATGGTTGTATGCGAGTCGGTTCCAACGAGCGTGTCGGGATAAGCAACCTCGATGCCACCGTCAGGCATGGTCATGACGACTTGGCCGAGGTACTCGAGGTTGACTTGATGAACAATGCCGGTTGCTGGCGGTACGACTCGGAAATTGTCGAAGGCTTCCTGTCCCCACTTTAGAAACTCGTAACGTTCTCGATTTCGCTCGAACTCTCGTTCTGCGTTGATTGAAAGAGCTGCCGAAGAACCATACGTGTCTACCTGGACCGAGTGGTCGATGACCAGATCCACTGGAACAACGGGATTGATGCGACTTGGATCGCCTCCATATCTGGCCATTGCCGAACGCAGAGATGCAAGATCGACCACAACCGGTACTCCGGTGAAGTCTTGAAGAATAACTCGACCAGGTTTGAAGGGTAACTCACCACGCGACTCGCTCTGTGCCGGCCACCTTGCCAGGTTGGTCACATCTTCCTTGCTAATTACCTCTCCATCACAATTCCTTAACAGCACCTCCAACAAAACACGGATTGAGAAAGGAAGCCGGTCGATGTCTGCAATGCCGTCTTCCTGTAACTTCGCCAACCGAAAGTAGGCTCTTTCATCTCCGGGCAATATGTCCCTTGCTCCAAAGTGGTCGAACAGTTTACTCATCTATACACCTCATGCTCGTTGGATCGTCCAGATTCGCTGCACTGCGCAGGATCGGGCTTGCGCTCAACTACTTCTCTGTATCGCCAGGCGGCGGCAACCTCTCCATGTTGAATATATCTGTTACTCGAGTATAGCCGCTGCCTGCAAGCCGGCCGATCGGCTTCAGCGCCTCTAGTCGAACGTAGCTATCTACATAAATGTCGTCCCGAATGTGGATGCGCTTTACCTCTCCAAATACAGCCGAACCACCACCCCTACCCTCGTTTATGATGATGATGCGCTGTAAGACGCACTCATAAGCTACTGGTGCTTCTTTCACTCGTGGTACGCGAATGGTTTCACTGGGCACTGGTGTTAATCCAGCAAACTCAAATTCAGATTGGCCGTACGGCAGCACTGTGGCGGTCCTGTTCATCTGTTGCGCCGTCTGTTCATCGGTCAGGTTGACTACAAATTCGGGTATCGCTTCGATATTCCGCAGGGTATCTTTCTTGGTCAAGGTATCAGAATGTACTTGAGGGCAAAATATCAGGGTCATAGGATCCATGGCGCCAACCGTGAAGAAAGAGAATGGCGCCAAATTTAGATTACCCGCCTCATCGATGGTACTCACCCAAGCGATCGGCCTGGGAAGGATTGTACCAATCATCAATTTGTAACGATCCTTTGACTTCAATTCTTCCGGTTCAATAATCATTTGTTTGACTGTTCCTTTGGAGGAAGCCAGCTGTATGCATAGGCTTCATCCTCAAAGGCGGCGGCGTGCGTCGTCATTTTAAGCGGCCGGAATGTGTCAACCATCACAGCTAATTCTTCCGTCCGCTCCTTTCCAATCGAACCCTCATAAGTTCCAGGGTGGGGTCCATGGGGTATGCCGTTTGGGTGAATGGTAATTGATGACTGTTCGATTCCTTTTCGAGACATGAAATCGCCTTCGACGTAGTATAACACCTCATCTGAGTCTACGTTCGAATGATTATATGGAGCAGGTATCGCCTGTGGATGATAATCGAATAGCCTGGGTACAAAAGAACAGAGTACGAACCCAGGACCATCAAAAGTCTGATGAACGGGAGGCGGCTGGTGAACCCGGCCCGTAATCGGTTCGAAATCGGCAATGTTGAATGCGAAAGGCCACAAATGACCATCCCATCCGACAACATCCAGAGGATGGTGATCATAAATGAAACTAGTAACTCGGTTGCGAGCCTTCACACGCACCTCGAATTCACCCCGCTTGTCAACGGTGATCATCTCTGTAGGTGGGCGGATATCCCTTTCACAATAAGGAGAGTGCTCCAGGAACTGGCCGTAATTGTTGAGATATCGTTTAGGTGGAACGACATGTCCGTTAGCCTCCACATTTAAAACCCTTTGAGGCACGCCCTCCTCCGGTATGACTCTCCAGATCACCCCGGTTGGTATCACCAGGTAATCACCAGGCCCAT
>JAUVOB010000361.1 GCA_030599405.1 Chloroflexota bacterium
CAAAGTCAATCAGACCGCTAGCGAACTCATCAAGATAGCCTGTAATGGAAGGAACCGGAACTGGCTTTTCGGGACCAGCCGCGATGTGTATTACACGAGCGCCATTACCTAGATCGTGACATACCATGGGCTGACAATCATCCTCAGACCGAGTGAATACATCCACCTTGATTCCATTTCGCGCTAATTCGCGGCTATAGTCTCGGACGTATACATTCATCCCGCCCGTTTTCTTGCCACCCAGGGTGGCTAAGGGGCAGGTATGAACACTCAGCATAGCAACACGAGATATCACGGACACGTTGCCCCTCTTCTTCTACTCAATTCTCCTCCTCTCCATCTCCCGTGAACTGGACTATCTGAAGTGTCAAGGTTCATTGAGGTAATCATAGAACGGTCGCACACATCGGCGATCGTACACATTTAATAAACATTCGAAGCAATATGTTTCTAAACAACCAGCTCACGATTGTCGCCGACACGCCTGGTTACCTGGATATCATCAAGATGTTCAAGCAGGGCTATCGCATACTTTCGGCTTGTCCCGAGTAAATCGCGAAGTTTCGCGGCATCGACGCTGGTGTTTTGTTTCAGGTAGTCGACTATCTGATCGACTAAGTGCTGGTACCCGTCAGCAGTATATACGACATCATTGCTGACCTGCCGTAGCATTTCTAGGTCGATAAGGGCAAAATAGACATCGTCTCCGACTTCGAGTCTGCACTCTTTTACGCTTGGTGAATTGACTCCAGTTGTCTCAAATCGCGCCATGAGACGCTGGATGTCGTTTTCTTGCTTTTCATTAAAGCGAATCTGATGACCACTCTGGCAGATGATGGTTCCTTGTTGAACCAGTAGCTGCTGTTCTTCAACCCAGTTGACAAGTTTGTTGAAAAAGTCGGCCGGCTGTCCTAACCTGCTCCTAAGCTCTTCACGAGGTATGCCAAGTCGCAATGGTGACTGGGAATGAAAACTACTTAATATTGATCCTAGCCTATCAGCCCATTGCATCCGGCCTCCGCCAGGCAGAACATAATCCGCCAATACTTCAACTCTCTCGTCCATGATCAATGCTTGATAAGCAGTTTCGACTTCCTGTCGGTTCATGCCTACCTTGGATATTAGCTGGTCAAGTTGGGATGGCTGGTAGCGGTAAATCGCCTCCAACAATAGATCCTCGGGGCTTCCCTTTTCCAACATCTCTAATCTATCGACGATATCGGTTTTATAGCGTCTGTGCTTGCGACCGGGGTGCGGATCGAGAAGATGGCCACCGCCAAGAGTTGCCGGAGGTGACGGACGGCGAAGTATGAACCGATCTCCGCGGACCATGGCTACAGAATGATCTAGTTCCAGTTGCAGCCAACCCTGTCGCCCGGGATCAATTTGCCTCTCTCCAAGCACTCGTGTTCGAGCCATGACTTCTGAAGAGCCGATAAACAATTTAACGGAGACGTTATGCTTTAGTGGTGTACCTACATCCAGCAAATGGCGGTAGGAAACGTCACATAAAATGGTCGTTGTAACTACGCCTGGAGCAGCGATCATGTCTCCTCGGCTGAGATCATCCTTGTGGATACCGGATAAATTTACCGCAACTCTGCTGCCTGGTTTTGCGCGATCCAATTTCGTGCGGTGAGTCTGTAACCCACGGATACGGGCCTGACGATCTCCGGGCTGAATTTCGACAAGATCACCTACATCAAGATGTCCTCCTGACAAGGTGCCGGTGGCAACCGTGCCGAAGCCTGGGAGGGAGAAAACACGATCGATCGGCATCCGCGGCCGGCCGTGATCGGGCTTTGGCTCGATATCACGAAGCCGGATATTAATTGCGTCGCGAATTTCCTCGATGCCTTCACCGCTTTTGCTCGACAAAGGCACTATTGGCGAACCTGCGAGTACGGTTCCTGACAATGACTCTTCTAAATCCAAAGTCACAAGTTCAAGCCAATCGAGATCGTCAACCAGGTCTACTTTGGTTAGCGCAACTACGCCCCCTTTGACTTCCAACAGATCAAGAATGGCAAGATGCTCTACTGTCTGGGGCATCACCCCCTCATCGGCGGCGACTACGAATAATGCCAGATCTATACCCCCGACGCCGGCCAACATATTTTCAATGAAATCACGGTGGCCTGGCACATCCACGATGCCAACTTCAGTGCCATCAGGAAGAGAAAACCAAGCGAATCCCAGATCGATGGTCATCTCCCGCTCTTTTTCTTCCTGCAGGCGATCGGGATCGATGCCGGTTAGGGCACGTACCAGCGAGGATTTGCCGTGATCGACATGGCCCGCAGTGCCGATAACGTACATCAATCTTCGCGAACCGGCACAAGAGCTGGCTGCCGCCTAGTGTCAGGATTGTGGGCGATTGCCTTCTCGACCTCCTCAAGCAGTATACGAGGCCATTTCTTCATGGCATCAGCTTGAGCAGACTGAACACGCCAGAGAGTGTCCTTGTCCTGCTCTATTTGCTCGACCGTTTGCGACAGTTCGTGAATCTGCTCAAGGATTTGCTTTTCTCGTCTCTGGGCGCCAGACCAACGTTGATCCTGGTCAAATTCGAGATTTCTTCTCTGTTTCTCATTCTCCGCCATAAAATTATCCCAAAGCGTCTTCATGCGATTCGCCTCGACTCGAGTCAACTCCATCGTTTCATTCTGGCGTGTCTCCATCTGCTTTTGCCATTCTTCCATGGTTTGAACAGCCATTCTTGAAACCTTGTATTGTTCCGAGAATTTGACCCAGTCACCCGCATACCGATCCATCGATTCCTGGTGCTCTTCCATCGACCGTTTCATGTTATTTACCTTCTGATCA
>JAUVOB010000074.1 GCA_030599405.1 Chloroflexota bacterium
ATCGGTAAAAGGAGCCGGTGGGCCAACATGCCTGACCCGGCCGACCCTACGAGAGAGTATGCGCTAGCCCTCGAAGACGGGACACAGCTGGGCTAAGATTACCTTTGGCCTATAAGTAGCACACAAAATAAAATTATCCTGTACAATATTCCTCTGATGGGCTTTGCCCGATTTAGGGGACGGTGCCAGGCATCGCTATGCCTGGCGTTTTATTCCTGATACGCGCGACCCTTGGTAAATTCGGTCCACATTCCTAGTGCACGAATCGGACTACGATTTTGTATAGGAAGATAAGGATCTATGCATTAGGAGGATATAATGCGGAAACACCCAATACTTGGTCTAATAATAATTCTGATGTTAGTCGCCCTGGCCTGCAGCGCCAATCCCTTTGCCTCGGATGAACCGACCGAGGAGGCAGCAACGGAGGTACCAGAACCGATTGAAGAACCGGAAGCGACTGATACACCAGAGCCTCCGCCAACACCAGAGCCCCCAGATACACCCACTCCTGAGCCATCCCCGACGCCGGAACCGCGATCGGCTGAGGAGTTGATAGGGGCTTCTGGTCTTGCGATGGACGATGTAGATTCGTTTCACTTCGTCATGGATATGCAAATCACCATGGGCGGCGAGGGTTTGGCCATGGATATACCAATGATATTCGAAGGCGACGTGCAGTCTCCAGATATGATGGCCGGGACGCTTTCTATTTCTTTCCTCGGTATAACCATGGAATCGGAACTCGTTACGATAGGCGATATGAGCTACATGACCGATCCTGAAACTGGAGAATGGAGGCTATCGACTGACGGGGATTTCTTTGGTTTGGACCAACTTGGTGGCGGCTTTACATCACCCAATGCGCTGCTTGACGCCGACGAGGACGTATTCACCGATCTCGAGGTAGTGGGTGAGGAAACGCTAGACGGAGTCCCAGTTGTCCATCTACAAGGTTCTATGCTCATGGAAGATGTTGGAGACGAAGATGAATTCGCAGTAGACATCTGGATTGGTGCCGAGGATAACTACATATACCAGTTAGTTATCGAAGGGCAGACAACTATAGACGAAGTTGATGATACGCTGTTTGGTTCAGGTGGCGGTGATGTTTCCATGCTCATTACGATGAACATGTCAGCCTTTAATGAGCCAGTAGATATTCAACCTCCCGACGACGTGTCAGACGTCGTAATTACAGAACCGATCGGGTTCGCTGAACAGATTCAGAGCGTGGCCTTTTCACCCCTCGGTCAATTTGTAGCTACGGCTGGGACTGATGGAACTATTCGTCTGTGGGATACGGACGCTCCAGATATTGAATTGCTGGCCCTTCCGGGTCATACCGATTGGGTAAGGTCGGTCGCTTTCAGCCCTGATGGAAGCTGGTTGGCCTCTGGCAGCGATGATATGAGTGTCCTCGTTTGGAGCGTCGACGATCCTTCCGATCTGCCCGAGATTCTTTCTGGCCACGAAGATTGGGTCCGCTCGGTCGCCTTCAGCCCTGACAGCCAGATGCTGGCCAGCGGCAGCGACGATTACTCAGTTCGTCTCTGGGATACCAACGATTTCAGCGCCGAGCCAACTATCGTTACCACAGATGGGTTTGTCTTTTCAGTGGCCTTCAGCCCCGATGGAAGCCTATTAGCCGCTGGAGGTAACGAGGGTCTTGTATACCTCTGGGATATGGCAGATCTTACCGCTTCCCCACGGATTCTAGAAGGACATACCGATTGGATCAGATCGGTTGCTTTCAGTCCAGATGGCGCCTACCTGGCTTCTGGTAGTGACGATGCGTCTGTCTTGCTGTGGGATATGACCAACCTCGATGCCGGACCTGAAACGCTCCTTGGCCATACGGACTGGGTGCGATCGGTAGCCTTCACCTCAGATGGTTCAACCCTCGGTTCGGCGGGTGATGATATGACCATTCTTGTATGGGACCTTGACGACTTGAACGAGCCACCTTTATCTCTAACCGGCCATTCTGACTGGATAATGTCGATCGCTTTTAACCCCGTTAATGACGTATTGGCCTCAGGATCTGAAGACGGGACAGTCCGCCTCTGGTCGCCCGATTCTCCTGGAGATTACATCATTCTTGGCGAGGGATAATCATACAAAGAGATAGATAATTAGCGGCGCGCTGGTATTCTCTTATGCCAGCGCGCCGTTTCCTTTCCAGACCATATGAGACACGTCCTATGAGGGCCAATGGAGAACCTAGGTGGAGCTCCATCGGTATGATTCACGGCTGATTTGTCGCGAATTACCTGCGCATCTAGATAACTGGGTGATCAGCGTTGGCCACTCTTATGCATCAGAGAATGTACAACGCCTGCCAAGCGGATGACTCCCTCAATAATCTCGCCCGTATTCAGACCGCTAAAACCAAGCAGGATAGACGGCTGAGCCGGTCGATCAAGATGGTACGGTTCTCCGGGGTAGACGCCGACGCCGGCGTTCGCTGCTTCGGTCACCAGCACGGTTTCGTCGACGGCAGATGGCAGGTACAGCATCACATGTAAGCCGGCTTCGACTGGCGAATAACTAGCATCATCACCTAAATATCTCTCAATCGCCTCTACCAGCGATCTTCGCCGGCGCCCGTATTCAGAGCGTAAGCGCCGCAAATGCCTCTCGAAGTGTCCCTCATTAATGAAATCCGCAACAGCTGCCTGAGTTAAGGTCGGTGCACCACGGTCGACCAGGTTCATCGCTTGGTGAAAAGGGTTTGACAGAGAAGATGGGAGTACCACATAGCCCAGGCGCAAGGCGGGAAATAGAACCTTGGAAAAAGTCCCCAAATAGACTACACGTTCGTCTCGATCAAGTCCCTGCAAGGCCGAAATCGGGTGACCGGTGTAACGCAATTCGCCGTCATAATCATCCTCGAAGATCAAGGCATTCGCTTCGCGAGCCCAGCGCAATAAGGAGAGCCGTCTAGAAAGCGGCATGGTTCCACCTCTAGGGAACTGGTTCGATGGGGTAACGAAGGCAAGCCGCGCCTGGCTGCTCGCTGGAATTTGTTCAACCGGAAAGCCATCCTCATCCACAGGAAGGGCTCGCAGCCGAGCGCCAAAGGTTCTAAAGAGCTCAAAAGCGCCAGAATAACCGGGCGTCTCGACTAGGACCTCATCACCGCTGTTGAGGAGCAATCTGGCAAGCAGATCAAGCGCCTGCTGCATGCCGCTGACGATGATGACCTGGTCGGCCGTGCATCTGACGCCTCTTAACCGCCTTAGGTAGCCTGCCACAGCTTGCCGCAAGGGATAAAAACCAGCGACGGATCCGTAGTGGGAGAGCATGGTATCGTCAGTGCTCAAATACCGAGCTAGCAGTCGCCGCCAGATATCGTACGGGAAGATGTGCGGAAAGGAACGACCAAATCCAAAGTCAATCGTCCGACGACCGGTCGGGATTCCTCTATCATCGCTTGCACCGATCTCAAGGACACGGCGCCCCCATGTCGATAGCGAGGCCGCATATTTGCTGGCCGAATCCACCTGGTGGGGAAATAATTCCGGCAGCTCGCTAACATATGTTCCCGCTCCGACCCGGCTGGTGACGAAACCCTCAGCTTGAAGTTGTTCGTAGGCAGCGGTCACCGTCACCCGTGCAATATGGTGGTCTGCGGCAATCTTTCGACTTGGAGGAAGTCTGAAACCTGGCTGGATACGCCCGTCCAGGATCATGGCTCGAAGCTGATCGTATAGTTGCCGGTACAGGGGTACTGGGCTGTCTGGATCCAATACTATGGACAAATCCACCACTTAAGTCTAACAGAAGTGATTGGGAAGAGGAATGAGACCCGGGGCAAGACTTATGAGGCACAGTTGCGTGTTTGAAGCTGAGTGAGTGTGGACGACACTGCGTGGGGACGACACTGCGTGTGCAGCACGCTGAGTGCGAACCGCACTATAGGTGAAAGGCGCTTTGTTATTGAAGAGGCAATTAGAGTCGAGATGATCTCCCTCTTGGTTAGATACTGTCATCTCAGGCCAGGCGAAGCGCAGCCGTCTTCAACCCGCATTTGACACAGCGCTAACGCTCGACTATTCTTGCCGTGATTTATGACCTATCGTAGCACTGAAAGAACGAGACAGAAGAAAGACGCCAAGCGTACGGCTATGATGCAGGCGGCCGTACGTGTATTCGCCGAGAAAGGTTATCATGCGGCGACGGTTCGTGATATCGTCAGCGCAGCCGATGTTGCGGTAGGGACCTTCTACTTCTACTTCCCGGACAAAGAGACTCTTTTCGTTTACCTATATGAGGAGACGGCCGAGTTTTTACTACAGGCGCTTAAGCAGGCGGTCAAGGGAAGGGCTACCTTGCCGAAGAAGATATCTGCCGCCGTTCAATCCTATGTCAATATTGGTGTATTCGAGCCTGCTGTCGTCCACCTCTTGCTTGTTGGAGGAGTTGGGGCCGTGCCGGCCCTGCTTGAGCAAAGAGCCCGCTTTCGAAAATCACTGGTTGATCTTTGGCAAGAACCACTTGACGAGGCGATGGACAAGGGATTGATCTTGCCTCAGAACACGCGACGATCGGCCGAAGCCCTGTCAGGCGCCATAGACGAGGTCGTTCTCCATCTACTCGATCGGCCCGATCCGCAGCAATATGCCTCGGCTACAGTAGTATAACTGACAAACCTTTGCCTCCGGGCGGTTGCCTTCGTTGGCATCTAAGATGCTGTACGTTTGCTTTCGACTGCTATCCAAATCACCCTGATCTAGATTAAAATCGCCCCCCGAATCGAAATTTCGGTGCTGGTGACTGGCCGCCGGAGGAATACACATTTATCCTGCGGCATGGTTAATTCCAAGGACCTCCAGGCCAGATGGCCCATCTTGAATCCTAAACTGTGTCGCGCCCTGCAAAGAAACGGCATCGGTAACCCGATCGATATGTTTTGGTAGGGTGTTATCCGGCTCATTTCCCGGCGAGAAGTAAGCGAATGCTGCGGCTTCATCCCCGGTAGTTAGTTTACCGCCGACAATTCGAGCTGTGAAAGTAAATACCATCTGATTTCGCTTTGGTTTCACGTAAATACCACTGCAGCCAGTTAGATCTACGTCCAGTCCTGATTCCTCTCGTGTTTCGCGGATGGCTGTCGCCCAGGGTGCCTCCCCAGGCTCATTTCCGCCGCCAGGTAGATTCCAGAGGTCGTAATCGGTTCGCTTTACCCATAGGATGTCTCCCATTTCGTTTTGGATGACGACAAAGGCGCCAACGCTCCATGGCAACGGCGGTTGAAAAGGAGTTTCTCCCCGCATCCTCCTGCGGAAATCCTTCGAGCGGTAAACCAAAGGCCCCACAAGTCGCCTCCACACGATCATAGTTCGCGAAAGGCTTTGTTCACCCCAGTAAGGCGCACCGCCCACATGGACCAGACCTCGTTCAAGCCTTTCTTTGTGCAAGCCTATCATCGGCCTTGGTAAGGAATCAGTCTGAGTAAATGCAACGCTTGGTGATTCTTCTGACCGGGTGATCGTTCCCCCTTCGATCAGGCAACGAAATGCAAGAACAAGGAAATCTTCAGCGCGGTCGTTCCAGTGATACAGCCCAACTAGCCGGGCTGGCACGACGGAGATTCCTGTTTCCTCTTCCACCTCCCTTGCCACACCATCGGTTGGCAATTCGCCGGCCTCCAATGCACCTCCGGGAATAGCCCACGTGCGCGTATCGTCTCTGAGGATCAATAGGACACGACCCTTGTTATCAACGACGATTCCATTAGCGCCAATAAACATGTCTGAGACGTCTCAAGTGTTTTGGAATAATTAACCGGAGGGGTTAACCGGCGGAAATTACTCGTCAATACGATGATGGATGAAAAACTAATCGCCTCGAATCATGGCCATTGATATCTCATTATGGCGGCTGATAACCGGTTCCATGTCGACCGTGGTTAGCTGTCCATCCTGGACGACGATGCGCCCATTAATAACGGAAAGATCGACATTCTGTGGATGGCAGAAGAGCAAAGCTGAGACTAGATCGTCTTGCGCGCCTGCAAAGGGAATCCCGGTCACTTTATAGGCCACGAAATCGGCGCTCATTCCGGGCGCTAAAGCGCCGATATCGTCCCGGCCAAGAACGGCCGCCCCACCTCGCGTTGCTATCTCCAACGCTTGGCGGGCTGTCATGGACGTAACATCAGCCGGTAGAGGTGGTAGGCGTTTTCCGGCTCCCCTTTCTGTAGCCCTTTCCAAAATCGAGTGGGTGTGCGCGACTGGATTGACACGTTGCAGCAACATAGCCAGTTTTGACTCGGCCAATAAGTGTCCACCATCGTTCGAAGCGGAGCCGTCAACCCCTAGTCCCACATTCACCCCATTCTGGCGAAACTCGGTAATAGGAGCTATTCCGCTACCCAAGCGCATATTGCTGCTTGGGCAATGGGCCACGCCTGTCCGAGTGTGACCAAAGAGCTTTATTTCAGACTCACTCATATGGATGCAATGAGCATGCCAAACGTCCTCTCCCATCCAGCCCAACGATTCGACATACCACACCGGTCGTTTGCCGAAGGTCTGGAGACAAAACTCCTCTTCCTCCATGGTTTCTGCGAGATGGGTGTGGAGGTGGACGTCGTGATGGCGGGCTAACTCAGCCGAGTCTCGCATCAGCTCAGGTGTGACCGAGAATGGTGAACAGGGGGCAAGGACAATGCGCGTCATAGAATGAGGGTCGTGATCATGGTATTGCTCAATCAGGCGCTGGCTGTCCTTGAGGATCACCTGCTCATCCTCGGTGACGCTGTCAGGGGGTAGCCCGCCCTTGCTTTCACCCAATGACATGGAACCCCGGGCAGCATGAAAGCGTACTCCAATCTCTTGGGCTGCCCGTATCTGGCTATCCA
>JAUVOB010000038.1 GCA_030599405.1 Chloroflexota bacterium
CGCATTAGGAGCGATTCACTCGCTTCGCGCTGAACCGCGTCTTCCTCGGGAGAGTTCAGGACTGAATCGGCAACAGCATCCGCCTCGCTCTCATATTGGTCGTTCGGATCGTTGACCGTCATCTTGCCTTGGCCTGGAGCAGTGTTCCCACTCTGCTGAACAACATGAGTCAGCTCATGAGAAATCAGGCTCTGCCCTTCGCTGCTTCCAGGGCTGTAGGCGCCCTCCTTGAAGAAGATGTCGCTGCCCGTGGTAAAGGCTTTTGCTCCGAGCTGTTTGTTCAGCTGATCGGCTCCGGAATCCGTGTGGACGCTAACGTCGCTGAAATCATGGCCCATGGCCTCGCCTGCCTTGGATGAAATGTTCTCGTCCAGCGATTGCCCACCGCCGCGCTTAGCGTTTATGGATGCAGTTGTCTCATCATCGATTTCAGACTGTCCTTCAGCGCTGCGCTGGGCCAGGAATCTTTGCACGGCCGCGTTACCCACTGTCTGCTGCATTCGGGTCAGTGTCTCGGCATTCAGCTTGCCCTCCATATCGGAGACCGTAACCGGACCTTGTACCTTCTGAGGGATTTCCCCTTCATGCTCGGGCTTGGGCTGGACTTTTCCTTTTTCCTCATACGTATGTTGATCGGCCATCACCTTCCTCCAGATTCAAAATATCGCCAATAGTCTCCGCCGAACCAATAATCGAAAATGAATCCATTAAAACCGGCCCGATACCTCTAAACTTCCCGCGATACCAAATTGGAAACCGCCTTCACTTTCCGCGCCGGTCTGAAAACGCATGTCGGCATCTCCCTGCACTTGCAGGTTGCGTCCACCTTCGAAGTCCCAGCGCAAGCCGACTCTTGGGCGAAGACCTATCACCAAGCCTTCTTCGCCAGGCGCCGATTCGGACTCGGCAAAACTAAGCAGCAGGTGCATATCTTCCCCGATAGGAATATCTACTTCGGGAATCGACGTAAGGGCGCCGGCGAGGGTTTCCATCTGGCTCCAATCTTCGTAGCCGGCGCCGGTGGCGATCGCTGATGCCAGGGCCGTACCCACCAGAGGGATGAGCACAGGCCAATGTTCCTCGGCCAACTCGCCAGCCCGTGCGGTGATCTGCTGGTAAAACTGGGTGGCCTCGAGCGCCGCTTGGAAAGCGGGCCAGACTTGCTCGGCGACGTCACTGGCGACTTCGCCGGCGCTGGGGGGCTCAGAAGGCTCTTCGCCAGAAAGCTGCTGTAGGATGAACTCAGTGGCATCTTCTCTTAACAGATCCTGAGCTTCGCTCGGATTGGCGATGATTGGATCTCCTCGGGCGATCCAGCGATCGGCCAAACGACGCCACTGCTGCCAGATTTGTGTCCAGGCATCCTGTGGAATAGCAGGGCCCGTATACCGTCTCTGGAAATCTTGCTGCCAATTGGTGACCAAGCTGTTCAGTAATTCAGGCGAAGGCTGCATCAGCTCGCCGATAGGTACCGCGGCGGCTATCGGTTGCTGTTGAAAGATCCCAGGATCCAGCGTCAACTGGCCCGGGCCCAGGGACGGGGCATCCGCACTGGGTACGGTTAATTCTGATGAGGGTTGTTCATCACTGGTCGTTTCTGCGGCTTCCTCACCCTCGCCATTGTCACGCTGAATAAGACGCTGGACGAAATGGTTGCCATGGGCGCGCTGTAGTTGTTGGGCAATGCGCTGACGACTTATCGTCGAACCCCCACCACTCCACCCGCCCTCCATTGCGCGAGCAAGGTACAACGTAGGAGGTACACCTCGTTGGCCTGCTTTGGATGCTGGGTCCAATTGAGATGAAGCCACAGCAACATCCCTCTCGTCCTCTAGGATCGGGCGAAGCGCGACAGTGGATCGCGATTGCTTCGTATCCCTCGAGGGTGAATTTCTATGTAACGAGGTCACTTGTCACCTCTGATGTATCTGTTACAAACAGTGCTTCGTCGATTAATCGCCCCATCTTCTGGTATTCGCGCCTCGCTCCATGTAATAGATGCGGCATGCCTACCGGCTCGCCGGTCTCAGCGGCCAGGAAAGCGGAAGCCATTATGATGTTGCGTATATTGCCACCAGTAATCCGGTAACGCTTGGCCAGTAAATTCAAATTTACGTCAGGCATTAACGGTGTCTCACGAGGGAAATTCACCCGCCAGATGATCTCCCTATCTGCTGCTTCGGGGAACGGGAATTCAACGATGAAGTGAAGCCTACGGGTGAAGGCTTCGTCCAGGTTGGCTCTCATGTTCGTCGCCAGTATCACGACCCCGTCATAGGTTTCCATGCGTTGCAACAAGTAGCTGATTTCGATATTGGCATAGCGGTCATGGCTATCTTTCACCTCTGATCGCTTACCAAATATCGCGTCGGCTTCGTCGAAAAATAGAATGGCATTGCTAGTCTGAGCTTCGGTAAATACACGATTGAGGTTTTTCTCTGTTTCGCCGATATATTTGCTAACCAGCATAGAGAGATCGATCTTGTAGAGGTCCTGACCTAACTGGCCCGCAAGAATATCGGCGGCCATTGTCTTGCCGGTTCCCGATTCACCGGCGAAGAGGGCGTTTAGTCCTTTACCTAGACTTAGCTTCCGGCCGAAACCCCATTCACCGTATACCAGTGGTCTCTGTCTGACGGTGTTAACCATTTCCTGAAGCTGGGCTACAGTGTCGGGAGGTAGGACGATGTCCTCCCATTGATATCGAGGGACGATCTTCGTCGCCAATTCAGCCAATTTCTGATTGGAGTGGGCGCGGCTGGCGGCAAAGAGATCCTCCTCTGTCAAAGGCTGCTGCCGCCATTGGGCGTAATCCAGCGCTGTTGCCACTGCATCCTCTATCTGGCCTGGACTGAACTGGAATTGATTGGCTAATTCGAATAGCTGGAGATTCTGCCCATCGAGATGTTGTTGCCAGCTTTGAAGCCGGTGTTCAAAGTCCCCGGTTTCAAAGTAAGTACGGAGAATGCGTCGCTCCCTCTCCTCTCCTCTCGGTTGCCAATCCTTCTCCCCCGCCATGATCACAAGGCCCGGATAGCTCACCAACATCGAGAAGAGATCGTCTGGAGGACGATCGTCCTCCAATATCGTATCCCAGTGATGAAAGTAGAGGTTTGCTCCGAGAAGCAGTCCATCACGCAATACGAGTTGAAGCCCATTGAGGGTTCCGATTTCACTCTCGGCAAGGGCTTTCAGATTTACCACAATGAGAGGGCTGTCTAGTTTTTTCGAGACATACTTGGCGGCGGCTCTTTTACCTACGCCATAACCGCCAAAAAAGGCGAGCATGGGCAACTTCTGGCCGTTATGACCAATCTCGACTGCACTCCTTAGTTGATCCCTTAAATCTTCCGGCAGACGAAGCGCCGGATTTTCGCTTAGGGTTGTTATCAGTCTGGCGGAACCCAGCAGGCGGTCGTCCAGTCCGGGAAAACCAAGCAAATGTTCGACGACCCGACCCGCTGGACGCAGGTAATGCCCGAGAAGTGTTGGTTCTCGACTGGCGCCATCGGCAAACCGGAGCATCAGTCGGCTTGTCAGTAGTTTGCCATCGTCGGTAAAGAGGTGTCGGAGCTTAAGCTTCTCCTTGAATGAACTAGTGAGCAGGTTCAGGACGAGGTCGACGCTGGGACGTTTCTTCGTGACATCATCCTGGAGGTATGAGAAAAGTCTCTCGTAGCGAGGATCGATCTCTGGCGCCAGGGTAACAAGCAAGATATCGACTTCAACCTGGGTTAATCCAAATCGTTGGGCAATTCCATCAAGCCGGAGGTTGATGCCCGCTTTCCGAGACACATCGGTCCGGGCCATCCAGTGATTCCTGGCGTTTTCGATTATCTCGGGCCATTCTTCATGCTCGTTCATCTGACCATTTGAGTTTGGCCAGAGGTCGTGACCAACTTCGTAATTGAGTAGTGTATCTACCTGACCTTCCGATATATATAGACCGCGAAATTCGTCATTTGGATCCAAACCTTGAGACCGTGCGCGAACCACGGCCCAGCGGACGTGCAGGTCAATGTAGGAGATGGCCACCAGGATCTCCTCAAGGCCGTTTTCAAAAGGCATCGTCGATTCAGACACGACCGGAGGCGTAGGAGATACAACCGCACTCATTCGTTTTCACCTTTCGCATGTAGAGGCATGAATACCTGTTCGTCGAGCGCGTCCATATCGGTTACATAGGCGGAAACAATCTGAGGGATCTCAGAAATAGAGCGGAAATAATGTCGTTGAGTGCTCTGGACATGTTCGATCCATCCACGCCATTCGGCAGAACTGTCGGGATCGTCCCGGTTTTCACGCCAAATACGCATTACAAATGAATGCGCCTCTGCCTCAAAAAAGGACATGATCCCTTGATGTTGCTGGTCCATGGTTTCACTTCCACTCATTTCTGATGTCCAGAAGCGGCCGCTTCTGGGTGTGAAGCGAGCACCTAAAGTTCCACCCAAGCAGAACTTCGCCCTGGAGATTGCTCTCTCCACATTAATCATTACGAGATACAGTTCTCTGTAAGAGAATTGTAGTATGTAGGTCTCACAAAAGTCTCACAAGCGGGGCGTTCCGGGGTTTACATCAGATATCCGCACCCTGGCCATGAACTATTTGGCAGGGTTACAGAGGGAAGATCCTCTTCGGGCTAGCACTTTGCGACGCAGGGAGGTTTGTGATTATCGCCCGGGAGGGCTACTGTTATCTTCGTAAGCCTTCAACAACGATTCCAGATTGGCAGCTGCCGACTGAAAGTTCTCGTAGGCTGCTTTCAGCTGCTCAAAATAATCGCTTCGAGGGGGGCGGTCAAATGTGGCATTGACCCGATCATCGACGATTCTTCGATAGAGATCGATAGTCTCTGGGAGTGGCAGGATCCCGAGTTCTTCCTGCATTAAGCGGGCGCATAATTGAAATTGGCGGATACTGCGGGCGCTATCTCCGGCTTTCCAGAAACATAGCATAAGGGCACGGTGAACTTCTTCACGCAAGGGATCCAGTTTAACGATATTTTTCCCAAAAGATATTGCTTCCTCGTAGGATCTTTTCCGAATCAGATCGGCCATTAGCACCCCAAGAGCCCACAGATATCGCCTCTCAAGTCGTTCGCGCTCGATCAGGCACCATTCGGTATAGATCCCCTCACAGAAGACACCTTTGTAAACGCCAACAGCCTTATTGAGGTGGTCAAACAACCTGTCCTGCTCAGATTCATTCTCAGCCTCGTTTAAGTAGGCCTCGAACTCAATCGCATCTACATGCAGGTCTTGTGCGGGTGCCAAGCTGATCCAATCTCTACTAGAACTGAGGAATTTCTCCGGAGACACTCCCATTCCTCTAAATACGCCTCCCAGGCGCCAAAGTGCCGTGCTGAGACTGGCCCGGCCGTTAGTTGGGGGGTGTCCGGGCCAGAGCAAATCGATCAACTGCTCGCGCGTATGCTCTCGTTCTCGATGGAGAAGGAGGAAGGCAAGCAATTCTTCGACACGACGCGTGGGAAAACGATCGATCACTGTTTCGTCGTGTCGCAGGCGAAGCTTTCCAAGAACTTGCACCTGCAAAAGTGCCATTCGCCAATTACCTCCGATGGAGCATGCAAGGGTCCTAAGCTAACGCACAATTTCGGTGCGTATTATGAGGAAACATATTGGCTCTGCCTACTGCAAAATACAAGCAGATATGCGGGATACTACAATAATAGCCATACCTGGCTACTTTGCAACAGATTTAGCTTTAATTCGGCGATCTCAGCACCTACGTACTGATTTAGGCGCGATTCCACGGAAGAGAAGGTGCGAGTTAATCTAGTTGTAGTGCATCCAGTCTCAGTCAACGTACCAGACCATTTTGACTGTTAGTAAATCTCGTTGCACGGTTTACCAATGTTCAGGGCAGCCTCTGCCTGTAAGTGTCTGATGATCTTTCTGTCTGCCGAGGCGAAAGCGTATTCTTCTAGATCGCTAAGTTTTACCCAGGTGTGATCGGCCACAGCCAAGTTCTGTGGTCTGCCTTCCCGATGCCGAGCAAGGAAAGCATGCAAGGTGATCCGAAAGTGTGAATAGGCGTGCTTCACAACGACCAGGCAACGATTCACCTCAATGTCGATGCCCAATTCTTCTGAGATCTCGCGACGAAGCGTCTCCTGAAGTCTCTCGCCCTCCTCTTGTTTGCCACCTGGAAATTCCCATAGGCCACCAAGCATGCTATTTGCCGGCCGTTTGGCTATCAGGAAACAGCCGTCGTCACGACAGATGATTCCGGCCGCAACCTGAAAATGGGGTATCTCCTTCCGGCGCGGCCTTACCGGTCGCTCTAGCTGGGTACCTCGTTGCCTGGCTAGGCAAAAACTGGCCAAGGGGCAGCACCCGCACTTGGGAGCTGTTGGCAAGCACAAAGTCTGGCCAAGTTCCATTAGGGCTTGATTGAAGTCACCCGGGCGGTCAAACGAAAGGAGATCTTCAGCTAGACTCCACATCTTGCGTTTGGTCGCCAACCTGCTTATGTCGTCAGCGATATCAAATAGACGGCTTAATATCCTGATGACGTTTCCATCCACGGCCGGTATGGCTTGATTGTAGGCGATGGAGGTTATGGCGCCGGCCGTATAGCGGCCGACTCCCTTCAGTTCCATCAGGTCATCCACTGTCCGAGGCATGTGTCCATTGTATCGGCTGGCAACCATCTCGGCCGCGGCATGAAGATTTCTCGCCCGGCTATAGTAACCTAAGCCCTCCCATAATTTGAGCACGTCGTCCAGTGACGCTTCAGCCAGAGTCTCGACGGTGGGAAATCGGTCCATCCATCGCTGGTAGTAAGGGAGAACTGTTGCGATCTGTGTTTGTTGCAGCATCACTTCAGCCACCCAGATGGCATAGGGATCCCGGTTCTCCCTCCAAGGCCACAGGGAATGCCCCCCGTCCCACCAAGATAAAAGTGCGGGAGCTACGTCGCTCAATTCAGACATGGTCTTGTCATGATTGAGAAAAGTGACGGTAACCTATTGAGGTGACTGTCACCTATTTTCTAGCAACGCCGGTACTGGATCACAGGGGCTGGTTCGTTCTCAATCTGCTCAAGATTGGTGGCCACCAACTCGCCGTGCTGGTAAAGGTACTCAACGTGAGCGCCAGCCTCTTCCAGGGCCAATAATATGTGATAGCTACTCACCTGACCGAATAGCTCCTGGCTAACTTCAGCCGTCGTCTTCGGCTCCTTGCAGATCTCAAGTACCTGGGCCAGGCGATCCTCGTGGACCTGCTTGATCTCCTCGATCCTGCCCTTGAAATCGGGCATCGGATCTTCATGTCCACCTAGGGCTAGGCTCACCCCATCCAAGGCG
The DNA here is from genome assembly GCA_030599405.1 of Chloroflexota bacterium. GTDB lineage: Bacteria > Chloroflexota > Anaerolineae > Promineifilales > Promineifilaceae > UBA11865. Next base: position 7,334 of record JAUVOB010000038.1, read on the forward strand.
GCGATTTTATCCAGCGAAGCTAGGAAATGGCCCAAGCCCATGTTATTGGTAATGCTCTCTGGCGCCTGGTGGGGCGTTGTGAATGACAATACATGATCAGCCGTTATAAGGACGTCGTCGATGAGCAGGCAGACCTGGCCCGGACAGTGACCGGGTACGTGGTGGATGCCGATCCCATCTGGTCTTAACTTCCCCTCCCCAAGAAGAAAATCCACTTCTGTAGACCGATAAACTCCCTTGGCGAACAGATACATGGACATCAAATTTTGTCTGCTTTCGGAGGGTACACCCGCTCGTTGTAAGAAGGTATCTAGCAGTCTGGAGGCAACGAGTACTCGCTCTTCGTAATGAGAGAGCACCCGGCGATCCAAGGAATGCACGGCTATTGGTGCATCGGAGTATTGGCGCACGAATGGCAGGCCGCCGAAATGGTCGATGTGCCCGTGAGTAATGAATACGGCGTCCATGTCGGATAAGTGGAATGGCTGCCCGTATTTTTCGCTTAATGCCTCCAAACCATCGAGTAAGTCCTGATTGGACTTATCCATGCCTGATCCGCAGTCGATTAATACCTTTGAGTCACCATCGCCGATCACATAAATGTTAGCCACGAGACCGGGAAAGGCACGAACCGGGAAAGTGTAAATCACGCGGCCGGCCGAGGTCAGAAAACTATCGATATCGTTCATTCTCGCGTCATTTTAGGCGCTTCCTCCGGTGCGGAGCATTTATATTGTCAATGTTTCGGTCAGAGAATAAATTAACGGCCAGCAATTAGCGACCCAAGGTCAACGAAGTCGACCCAACCACCTACTAGCGATCCAAGGTCATCGCAGTTGAGCCAACCAGCTACTAGCGACCAGCTTCAGACGACGAAGCTTTGTCAAGCACCTGCTACTTGCTACTTGCTACATGCCACTTCCTATGTTACCTCTGGTAATTCCTCTAAATATTTCTCGTATAAACCCTTTTCTA
>JAUVOB010000130.1 GCA_030599405.1 Chloroflexota bacterium
AGAAAAGGAGAAGAATATGAACGCTAAGGATATCCTTATGTACGGAAATCGAACGCTCATGATGACCATCGAAGATGTTCCAGAGGTGAAATGGGAAACGAAGGGTGTTTGTGGTGTCTGGTCCGTGAAGGAAATCATTGCCCACCTGACCTCCTTTGAGCAGATTCTTGTTGAGGTGCTGAATATCTTCCATGGAAAAGAGCCGGGGCCACACCTCAAAAGTTGGGGTGAATCGGGGCAAAACTTCAATGAAGTTCAGGTGGCAAAGAGAAAGGATATGTCCTGGTCAGAGGTTCTGAATGAGTACGAGAGTGTTCACGCCCAAACCATGAAGCTGGTCGCCCAATTCTCGCCAGAAACATTGCGCCAGGTTGGCACAATTCCATGGTATGGTCCAGAGTATGCTCTCGACGACCTCATCGTCTATGCCTTTTACGGACATAAACGCGAGCACTGCGCCCAGATCAATGTCTTTAAAGATAAATTAGCGGGAAAGAAGGATTAGGCTAACCGCCCGGGGAAAATCCGGGCCATGACGTAGCAGCCTCTTGTGTCGGTGGTTATTTACTAGGGAACTCCATACCGGCTGCTTCCCACACTGCCTCGAGGAACCAGCGCGGCGCATGACTCTCCAAGTCTCCCTCCTTGTTGATGACGGGTTTCAGTCGTTCGTCGCCCACAGGGAGTTCATCGCAGTGAACCATTTGCCGGTCATGATGCTCGCCAGCCTCTTCACTTACGGCAAAGCATACCGGGCAAATATAGAATCCAATACACTCACGCATGCCTACATCTCCTTGTCTGAGAAGAGAGACACCCTACAGGGCAATCCTCGTTCCTCAGCGTTCTGTACAAGCCAAGTATAACCGATTTTCCTCCCGAATTACCAGTATGGAGGATCACACTCTAGGGATCGTTGCCCGATTAAGATGCTTTACCAGAAAGTGTCTGATCGCTATCTATTAAAAGCTATTGGCCGGTGTGCACCAGCTTTTTCACCGCCGGTAGGTTCAGAAAGGTGTTTCGATAAGGATCTGGAATAGTGCTGGCGATGCCACTAATGACGTCCCGCGCCTCCTCGTTAAGCATCTTTGCTCTTTCCCAGTTACTGCTCGCTTCTTCTAGCTGGCTGAGTTTGGCAAGAACAGGCCAAAGAAGAGGTCTTGCACCCATGGATTGCGAAAGCTCTCGGGCCTCTTCAAGGCATTCTCGCGCGTCTGCCTCCTTGCGCAAGGCTTGAAAAGCATGAGCCCGGATAGATAGGACTCTCGGAATTTGGCTGTTCATTTTAAGCGAACGCAGAGTTGCCAGGTGTTGATCCGATCCCGATATCACCTGACTGTATCGGCCCATCTTGAGCGCCACATGGTCTTCCACGATTCCTAATATCGTGACAAAGCGAGTGCGTTCTTCTCCCAAAGCTCTGACATTACCTAGTTGGACGATCCGTTCGGCCTCGGCCAGATCGCCGCGATCCATATGAGCTTGGGCCAGAGTCGCATAGGCGAATGTGGTCATATGCGGTAGATTTGACTCCGCTGTTACCAACCCAGCTTCAGCCTCACTCACGCCACGCGCGAACTCGCCCATGGCGCTATAGACGCCTGACAGTGTCAAATGAGCATAGATAGCAACTATTTTTAGATTGAGAGACTCGCAAATTCGTGCGCTTTCTTCGAGATTTTCTATTGCTTTGCCATACAGCCCAAGGTCGTTGCTGTTGAAGCCGATAATGACCCGAGCATACGCCTGCGACCACCTGTTTTCAATTGATTGGCCGATTTCTAGTGCCTCTTCTGCATAGGCCAGAGCTTGGTCATATTCACCCATTTCGATCAGAACACCACCGGAGGTGGATAGACTATCGGCAAGCATGGGTAGATTTCCCAGTTTCCTCCAGAGCTGACGACTATCGCGAATTCTTTCCCTGGCACGACTCAGGGGACCTGTGGATAGGTAGAGATGGGTAAGGTCATTAAGAATCGACGCTGCTTGCTCTTCTAGACCAAGATCACGCGCCAAGTCGAGCGCTTGCTCGCCCAGATCACGAGCTTGTGACAGTTTGCCGGAGAAAATGTGAAGGTTGGACAGATTCCACATGATCGCAACCTGAGCTTTCCGATCTTCCAGCTCCTGGGCCATTGCAAGGGCCGTCTCGGTGAGAGCCTTTCCTTGTTCCATATCGTGTACAGGAGAGAATGTTGTTCGGAGCCTGGCGGTGCCTATTAGGGCAATAAGGGAGAGCTGCGGTTCGTCTCGCTCCCGGCCTAGGCTCTCCATCGCCTTGTAATGATCCAAAGCGCCGTCAAAGTCGGCGTTCAGTTCTAAGGTACGGCCGAGTTTATTGCAGAGGTGAAGCAAAATATCCCCACTATCCTCGTTCTCAGTGGCGATTTTAACAGCCTGCCGGTAATGCGAGGATGCTTCGGCATTGGCATAAGTGGCTGCTGCTCGGTCTCCGGCCTGTACATGATAATCCAAGGCCAGTCGGTCTTCACCAGCAGCTTCAAAATGCTGGGCTAATTCCGAGGAATACTCATCCAAACGATTAGGGATGAGGCGCTCGATGGTATGGCCGACAACTTTGTGAATCCGCTGTCTATCCGTCTTCAATATGGAGGAGTAGACTGCATCCTGAACCAATGCGTGGTGGAACAAGTATTCTAACTCTGGAACGATCCTTGCCAGCCGGATCAAGCCGCGAGCTTCCAGGATCGCTAAATCTTTCTTAATTTCGCCCATCACTCACTACGGCCCGCTAAGAATGATGAGACGTCTGGCATCGACGTAAAGAGTTGCCGCTGTTCCGAATCTGGCAAGCTCGACGCCAATGTTCGGACAGTTCCAGTGACCGCACTTCTGTGTTTCTCGCTCGACTGTCTATCACCCATCGCTTTATATATCTCCACTAACAAAACCTGGATTTCCCATTGCAATATGATGGTCCCGGCATCTTCTGCTTTTCCCAACACCTGTTGGAGCTGTGCTTCGGCAAAGTACCGGCCGAGGATAGACGCTATCTCATCCGGCCGGTCGCGATACAAGCGTTCCAGGGCCTCGACCGTCGCCAGGTGAATACTCTGGCGCTCGTCCATCAGGAGCGTGCCATCAGCCGCATCCTGTACCAACGTATGTCTGAATTGGTACTCACTTTCAGGCCAGGTTTGAATCTGGTGAATCAGGCCGGAATGCTCGAGCCGAACCAGTCGTGAACTTAAAGATGTCATTGATGTCGATTTCACTTTATTCCGTCATGGTTATATGTCAGTGTGATAGATATCAGGGAGATATTCTAAGGTTCCTTTCTTCTTCCGCAAGCAATCCTCTGCTCATTTTCGTCCACACTCCCGTGCTGTTTGCTTCTTGCGCCGGGTCACACATTCTGTAACACATCTTCAAGAACCCGTACTGAAAAGTTGCGGCCGATGACAGATGCCACACGGAGAGTATGCTTTACTTCTTCGGGTAGACGATCGATGCGAGCTAAAAGAAGCCCCTGTAACGTATCGGGAATATCAGCGGCCTCAATACCCGACTTCGCGGTCCACAAGCTATCCTCCCTGATCAGGAATCCGCGATCGACCAGCATACGGATAACTTCCTCTACAAATAAGGGATTGCCCTCGGCTCGTTCGAGAATCAAGCCGCGAACCTGTACCGGAATCGCTTCGAGCTGCAGTAGGTTGCTGATCAGTTTCTGGCTATCGCCGTCTGAGAGGCTTTTCAAGGAAAGCTCGGTCAGGCTGGAACCCAGCTCTGTTCTCATAGTTGAAACCAGCTTCCAACCCGGAGCATCATGCTCTGGACGGGTTGTGATACAAAACAAAATTCGCGTTTCAGAGACCATCGGTAATAGCCTGATAAGGATCTCCACGGAAGAAGGATCGGCCCAATGGATATCTTCGCAGACCACTACCAACGGCTCTCGCTCAGCATAGGCCAAGAGAAGCCGTCGTATCGATACCAGATAAAGCGATTGCAGGTCGGAAGGATCAAGAGACCCGACTTTCTCTTGCGATCCACTGTCCAACCGGACAGATAGCAGGTGACCTATATATGGGTACACTTCCTCGAATTGGTCGCCAAACAATTCCTGGATCTGTGACCGAAGGGCGATATATCTCTCGCTTTCATCGGCCGATGCCGGGACGCCGATAAGCGATCGGAGCAAATCAAGGAGAAGATGGTAAGCTTGTCCCTGACCGTAGGAGAGGCAGTGTCCAATAGCCCACCGGAAACTGGAACTGGACGAATCGAAAAGGCCATTTCTTCCCAGGACTGAACGCCACTCTGTAATCAGCCGGCTCTTGCCCAGTCCAGGTTCACCCACTATCAGGACACCTCGACCAAGTCCGGCCCCGACTGCTTCCGTAAGCTGTAAAAGGGAAGCGAACTCATGGTCCCGGCCAATCATCGCACTTTCCAGACCCACCAGACCCCGGACTGATCCAGGTTCGGGCTTTTCTCCGACGAGCCGGAAGACCGAGACCGGCTCCTGTCTTCCCTTGACGGCTACCGGTTCCATCGGAATAAAATCAAAGATTGGACTTACTAGTCGATAGGTTTCGACCCCAACCAGGATTTCCCCCTGACCTGAAATAGATTCCAGGCGAGATGCCACGTTTACCGCATCACCCATAACTGAGTATTCTTGTCGGCCTTGAGATCCGATTCCGCCGGCTACGACAAGCCCTGTGTTGACGCCAGCATGTAAGCCAAGGTTGGTACCATGCTCGCTATTGAACGTCTCGATTTCCTCTAATATCTCGAGAGCGGCGCGCAAGGCGCGAGCCGGATCATCTTCGTGGGCAAACGGAGCTCCGAAGAGAGCCATGATTTCATCGCCGATAAACTTATCAACTACCCCTTCGTACTTTTCGATGACGGGAACCAGGTGGTCAAAGCAGAGGTTCATCAAGTTGCGAACTTGTTCTGGATCTAGGTGTTCTGACATGGTTGTGAAGCCGGATATATCCGCAAAAAGGATTGTGACGATCCGCCGATCGCCGGCATAGGCAACCGGATGTGATTTCTCCGTCGGTGGTTGGGCTAGCGCATCTTGGCCCACCTCATGCCCACACTTTGGACAAAACCGGGCGTCCTCGGGTAGCTCGGCCTGACATTTCGCGCAGATGTGGGACAGTTCCTTGCCACAAGCCATGCAGAATCTAGCGTCATTCGGATTGGCAGTTCCACAGCTGTGACAATGCATGCTCACATCTCCTATTACCCGATCTTTGGTTGTAATTACTAGAGGCGGTGGCTGATCGCGACTGCAATCGCCAGCCTGTCTCGCAAGGGTAGGTTCACAATTCCGAACGCAGTGTCCGGAATCTATCAGGTGTTTTCGATCTCGATCGGTTCCACCTGGTCGGCTAACTCGAAATTGAAGATAACCCCATAGAAGTAGAGTTCGGCCTCCAGGGCCCTCTTGATGTTCTTTGCCTGCCGGAAACCGTGTTGTTCTCCTTCAAAAGGAAGGTAGGCAACCGGTATGCCTTTCTTCCGAAGGGCTTCGACCATCA
>JAUVOB010000162.1 GCA_030599405.1 Chloroflexota bacterium
GCAGCATGCAGCAGTAAAATAGGTTACCACAGATAGTTGCGCTTTTCAACCTCTTGTCGATCAAATTCCTTCCGTATACCTAAGGCTACTCCCTCGTAAGGGAGAGATGATACTTGAGAAGGAATCTGGGCAGCCTTCGGAAGCGGGTAGCGAGGCTTGGCAGTTGACACTGAATCACGCTTTTGGCATAATCGGTTAATTCTTAATAACTAAAGGCTTTGACGGAGACGAGTAGGCCAGCATAGTGTGCTAAGCGAGCCCGAGATGGTGTGAGTCGGGTGCAATCAACCGGCCAAAAATCCCTCCTGAGCCGTCAACCGAAAGCGTACATTGTCTATCTGGTCTAAGAATTAGAAAGACAATGTGTGAGTAGATTTGAACGAAATCAGCCCACGTTAACGGGAATGCGATGATGATTTGCCTGTGGCGAGTCGTCGTCGAATAAGTGCTCGAATTACTCCACGTTTAGTGGTCGAGAATTAGGGTGGTACCGCGGAGCGCCAGGCGCCTTCGTCCCTTTGTCGGATGAAGGCGTTTTTGCATGGGTTTTTACTTCAATTGGTTGATGGCTAAAGCGCCCTCTTTTTGTAATCTTCGAGCCCCCCCGGGCTGAAGAAACAAGTGCCGCAGCCGGCGCGGCAAAGGATAGATGAGAAATATGACAGGCCTTCTATATCTTGAGGATGCATATATAGGCTCATTTAACGCAACCGTCGTTGACCGCCAAGACGGAGTACTATTCCTGGACAAGACCGCTTTCTATCCAGGTGGAGGTGGACAACCTTGTGATATTGGTACGATATCGTCAGGCGATACAACCTGGACCGTCTCAAAGGTCAAGCGAATCCAGGGAGCAGTTGGACACTTTGCTGAAGGTGAACTACCCGATGTGGGCACCGTTGTCACCGGAGTAGTTGACTGGGAGCGCCGGTACGGGCTTATGAGAACCCATACGGCTATGCACATCCTATGTGGTGTAATTTGGAGAGATTATCAGGCATCTGTCACGGGCGGCGATATGCAGCCGCTTAAAGGGCGGATGGATTTTGAATTCGAGACTATGCGTCGAGATCTTGTTGACGAGATCGAGCATGCGGTGAATCTTGAGGTTGCTGCCGCTCGCGATATAAAGATCCAAATTCTTCCTCGAGAAGAGGCATTTCAGATCCCGGATCTCATCCGAACGAAGATCAACCTGTTACCGAAAGGCATTCAAGAAGTCCGGACCGTAGAGATCAGTGGTTTGGATTTGCAGGCCGATGGCGGGACGCACGTGGCGAACACCAAGGAAGTCGGCCGCATCGCCATCCCCGATTACAAGAGCAAGGGAAAAATTAATAAACGTATCTACGTGGCCTTAGACGCCCTCACATAGTCGCTTCTGGACGATTGACGATGCGTTTCTTGATGCGTGAAATGGAATATGAAAAGCCCATTGCCTCTGGGAGATTTCGCTATGAACGCGAAGGGAAACCCACCGGGCTAGTTGAGGCATGGCGATTTACTCGAGCCCTGGAAGGTTTCTACTTCCTCCGCGTTGATATGGATACCCATAACCCATTTAACCAGGAGATTTGCCTCTATCACCTGTTGCTTAATCCTGCGATGAATATCGAGCGGTTGAAGTTCCGCTATTTTGGATCCCGAATCGAGATAGAAGGTGACCTTCAATTCACTAACCATATCGTCACCTTGAACCGCGTCATTATTGACAAGTTGAAAAACACAAAGAAGCGTCAGGTGGAGGAGATATCTGTGGAATCGGATGCGGTTTTCTGGTTTCCATCTATCGTTGGTCTAGGTTTAGTTGCCTCGAAGGATTCCAAGGATAGCCGGCGGTCATTTCTGAGCCTAGATAAGGATTCATATTTTGCCAGCCTACGAGGAACAGCTCGATTCATTTGGGGCGAGGAGGAAGACACGGTTGTAATGCGACAAAATGTCGCGGTTCGACCCTGCTCTATTAGCTGGGATACAGATACAGTTCGGTTGTGGCTAGACGATTTCGGCTGGCCCATAGGCGCATCATTTGCTGATGGTCTGTCGGCGACTGAAATCGCCTACTTGCGTTATGAGCAAGTAAAAGACAGAAAAACGCGACCGGCCTAGTTCCAAGTAACATCGCGGGGCTGTGAACCTTGTCTTTAGCCCTTTAGACCACGTATCAAAGGTTGCAGGTGGTGCTGATCAAAGATAGCTATCAAGGATTCAGAATACGAGGAGAATATGGAGTTTAAAGAAGTTCCAAACAAAGTTGACTTTGTTAAGTTAGAGAAAGCGATGCTTGCGTTCTGGCAGGGTACGGATGCATTTAACAAGCTGAGGGAGCTCCGGTCCAAGAGCGATAAACATTGGAGTTTTGTAGACGGACCTATTACGGCCAATAATCCCATGGGCGTTCACCATGCATGGGGTAGAACCTATAAAGATCTGTACCAGCGCTTTAAAGCCATGCAGGGATATAACCAACGTTGGCAAAATGGGTTTGATTGCCAGGGTCTTTGGGTTGAGGTCAACGTCGAGAGAGAGTTAGGATTTAACAGTAAGCGCGACATTGAAGAGTACGGTCTGGATAGGTTCGTCAATCAATGTAAGATGCGCGTCCTCGAGTATGCGGCCGTCCAGACAGAACAATCGATACGTCTTGGAACCTGGATGGACTGGAATGATCCTGGTCAACTAAGACACTTAAGACGTCTTCTTTCGGAAGACACTGGGCAAGAAGTCACCATTCAAGGTAGCGAAGGTCCCTTAACGGGAACTGTCGAGCAGCTTGTCGGTCGCTTGGGTTCGCCCGAGATCGGCGGCTCATATTTCACCTTTAGCGACGAGAATAATTACCAGATCTGGAGTTTCCTTAAGATCTGTCATGACAGAGGCTGGGTTTACAAGGGCAGGGACGTTATGCCCTGGTGTGCCCGCTGTGGTACTGGCATCAGCCAACACGAGATTGTCACAGATGGATATCTCGAGATAACCCACGACTCGGTCTTTCTGAAATTCCCGATCGTCGCCAAGGGAGAGGGAATTGGTAGCGCAGAAGATCCAATTCACAAGGAGGCCCTCCTGATATGGACGACTACTCCTTGGACATTAACGAGCAACGTTGCAGCGGCTGTTGGTCCCGATCTAGTCTATGTGAAGGTGCGCCAGTTAAACGACGGTTGGATCTACTACCTAGCCAAGGATGCGGTCAGCAATACCCTGATTGGTGATTTCGAGATACTCGAGGAGATGAAAGGATCAGAATTGGTAGGCTGGCTATATGATGGCCCTTTCGACGAGCTGCCAGCCGCCATGGAGGCGTTTGAAGAGGGCGGTTACAAACATCGCGTGATAGCCTGGACTGAGGTCGGCTCCGACGAAGGTACGGGAATCGTACACATTGCACCGGGTTGCGGAGCTGAGGACTTTGAACTTAGCAAAGATAATAAATTACCTGTAATCGCTCCTCTAGATGAAAGTGGCGTTTACGTCGACGGCTTCGATTGGTTATCAGGAAGTTTTGTTGCCGATGTGACAGAGGATATCTTTGCCAACTTACGTGACAACGGATTCTATTATCGCAAACAGCGGTATCCACACAGGTACCCCCATTGTTGGCGCTGCGGTGAAGAATTGGTATATCGACTTGTAGACGAATGGTTCATCAATACCGGACCTCTGTATGATAAGCCCCGAAACCAAGTAACCGAGGCCGAAAAATCTATGAGCTGGAGGTACCAGATCATGGACGTCGTTAGCGAAATCAACTGGATCCCCGGTTACGGTCGTGAGCGTGAGATGGACTGGCTGCGAAATATGCACGATTGGATGATCAGCAAGAAGCGTTACTACGGTCTGGCCTTGCCGATTTGGGTCTGCGACGATCCTGAGTGTGGGCACTTCCACGTCGTCGGTAGCGAGCACGAACTCGAAGAGCGCGCCGTCGAAGGTTGGGAAGAGTTCGTGGGCCATTCCCCCCACCGGCCGTATATCGACGCCGTCAAGATCTCCTGTCCACATTGTGGTAGTAAGGCTACCCGTATCCGTGACGTGGGTGATCCTTGGCTTGATGCCGGTATCGTTCCCTATAGCACCTTGCACTATAGAGATGATCCTGAATATTGGGACAAGTGGTTTCCGGCCGATTTCATCACCGAGAGTTTCCCCGGGCAGTTCCGTAACTGGTTCTATAGTTTGCTGGCCCAAAGTACTGCCTTGACCAACCGCCCTCCATTCAAGAACATCCTTGGCTATGCTTCATTGCTTGCTGAAGACGGCCGAGAAATGCATAAATCGTGGGGTAATGCGATCGAGTTCAATGAGGCGGCCGACATTATCGGCGCCGATACAATGCGCTGGTTATTCGCCTACCACAAGCCTGAACAGAACCTTTTGTTCGGTATTCACTCAGGTGACGAGACCCGAAGGCGCTTTCTGATTCCACTTTGGAACGTCTATTCGTTCCTCGTCACGTACGCTCGAATCGACCATTGGATTCCTGACTCGGATGGCGCAACCATTAATGGCGGAGGCGCTCATAGCGACCCGTCTCCCAACTCCGCAAACGCTCAGATGGACGAATGGATATTAGCCAGGCTTGACGAAGTAACCGCTCAAACTGCGGAGGCATTGGAATCGTTCAGGGCCGAAAAAGCCACGGTCTTTCTCGAAGCCTTTCTCGATGATCTCTCCAACTGGTACGTCCGTCGCTCACGGCGCCGGTTCTGGAAAAGTGAAACGGACGCGGACAAGTCGGCGGCTTACGCGACTTTATACTCAGTAATGGTCCAGTTCGCGAAGTTGCTGGCTCCGTTTATCCCTTTTACGGCCGAGGCTATTTACCAGAATCTTGTACGAGGGATAGATTCTGACGCGCCGATGAGCGTCCATCACTGCGACTGGCCTGAAGCCGATGCCGATGCGATAGATCGTCCCCTGTTGAAAAAGATGAGATTAGCTATCGTTGTCGCCAGTCTAGGACGATCGGCCC
>JAUVOB010000446.1 GCA_030599405.1 Chloroflexota bacterium
CCTGCCCTCAGCGGTCATGCTGCAAACGGTCCGCGGCATCTTGCCGACGAACCCCTTGGAGATGTCTACATATCCCGCCTTCTCGAGGCGAGAGAGATGGGAGGAGAGATTGCCCTTGGTGAGATCCGTAGCTCTGAGTAAATACAGAAAATCCGCTTCTTCGACAGCTGAAAGGATGGCTACGATTATCAGACGTGCCGGTTCATGGATCGTGCGATCGATGTTTTTTAGTTCGCTAAGGGCTGCATTCATCGCTAGACCTCATCTACCATTGGGTGCCGCCGCAGATAGGTAGAGAGAGTGAGAGCGCCTGAAACAAGCAGGGCGAGACCCGCGACGGAGAAGGTTATCCCTGCACCGAGCGCTTCATCTAAAAATAACAGGGAGGCGGAAGCACCGGCTAACAAAGCTATGGAGCCTATGGCGTAGAATCTCCTTAGTCTCAGACGGTAACCGAGGGAGCAGATGATAACGAACATTAAGGCCCCGATCATTGAAGAGATGCGGGTCAGCTCTTTTGGAAGGAACAGACTTAGGATGAGCAGCAGCATTGCAGCCACTGGGGCCAACCATCGCCCCCTATTCGTTTCGTCAGAACGGTAGGACACGTATCCTGTTTTTGGATAAGTCACCCGTTCTTTTATAACCTCCAGGGCCCTCTTGGTAAAGAGCGCGCCGCCGATGGAAAGAGCTAATAAACCAGCGATCAGCGTGACTCCCATTATGGTGTTGTCCTGGATAGCTACAAAGGCAATCAACCCGAGACCTACGACGATAAACAAGATACCTACCCCGATCTCTATCAGCCCGTCTTCGTAAAGGTATCTGTGAACTCGTCTTACAGTATCATCAACTGGGTCGGTCATTGAATTAACTCCTCAACAATATCCTTATTTTCACTTGGTTTGCGGTACAAACTAGTTTGCATCAATAATAGCGTTATTAATTCCGTTTGTCAAGATTACGAAAATTAAGCCAGATCACTGTATAATTTCCATTCTTCTTAAATCGCACAGAGTTCCGCGCGTATATTATTTGCATAGGTTTGCTCTCTATGTTGTTACGTTACTTTTACGATCACAAACTGGCCCAGGCTTCTTACTTCGTGGGCTGCCAGGAGACTAATGAAGCCATTGTCATCGATCCTGCTCGATTCGTAGACCAGTACCTTGAGCTGGCTGAAACAGAGGGTATGCGCATCGTTGGCGCCACTGAAACCCACATCCATGCTGACTTTGTCTCCGGTGTTAGGGAGCTCGCCGATCGTGCCGGAGCGACCTTATATCTGTCTGATAGCGGGAATGATCTATGGAAGTATGCGTTTACCGGCGAATATCGATATACGCCCCTCAATGAAGGTAGTATTTTCGATGTGGGCAATATCAAGTTTGAGGTCTTGCACACCCCAGGGCACACACCCGAGCATATCTCACTGCTGATGACGGATACGGTCGCCGCCGATAAGCCGATGGGTATTTTCACCGGTGATTTTATATTCGCTGGTGATGTTGGCCGTCCTGATCTCCTTGAGAAAGCTGCCGGGATCGCTGATTCAGCTGAGGAGGGCGCACGCCAGATGTTCTGCTCATTGCAGCGATTTAAGGAGATCCCCGATTATCTCCAGATATGGCCCGGTCACGGAGCCGGGAGTGCCTGTGGAAGAGATTTGGGTGCCGTTCCATCTAGCACGATGGGTTACGAAAAGTTATTCAACTGGGCGTTTGGTCATGATGACGAGGATTCGTTTGTAGTCGAGCTGTTAAGTGGACAGCCAGAGCCACCGCGCTACTTTGCCGTCATGAAGCAGGTGAATAGAGAAGGTCCGTCTCTATTGCAGGGGATGACTCTACCTAAAAGATTGCATTTCAACCGCCTTGAGAGCGTGCTTGAAAAACGTGGTGCGATCGTCGACACTCGGCCAGCCGGCGTATTTGCGGCCAGTCATATACCTGGAACAATCAACATTCCTCACGACTC
>JAUVOB010000426.1 GCA_030599405.1 Chloroflexota bacterium
CGAATTCTCGACATCATCCGGCACGGGCACAGTGAAGAGGCGGAGCGACTACTCAGTTCCATGGACGAGATTTACTCGGTGCTCGTTACCTTCGACTTCAACGATTCAATCACTGGTGGGCTAAGACGGCGCACCGATACGGTAAGAGCTGTCCTCGAGCGAACACGGGGGGATGTAACCACAAGTCTTCGCCAGGCCGAGTTGGCTGAAGCGCTCAAAGCGCTTGAATCTAAGCTCGACGCCGGCGACCCGGATACCGGCTAGGTCAATCGTTTTTCGCCAGGTTCGCGGTAACTAGACCAAGGCCCAAACCCCCTATAAGACCAGCAACTCCCCATAAGGGAATCTGTCGTATCACCCAGGATACCTGATCTTGAGTGAATTCCAGTCCGTGATTGTGGAGTCCTGTCTTAACCGCCATGAAGACCAGGGTCAATAAGGCAACGCTTGCGCCGAAGAGCGCCCCCAACCCAGCCAGGGCCAGGATCCAACCCCTAACCGACAAGGTCCGGGCGGCCAGATATCTCTGGATAAGATAGCCTGTGGCCAGTGAGGTGATCAGGAAGGCCATAATGACAGCTCGGTAAAGCTCCCCTTCCGATGCCATCCAAATTATTCCATAGATGCCTGCTACGAGGGCCAACATTCTCAACCCACGAATCGTTGATGGAAATTCCATTACAGTGATTATAACAGAGTGCGGTAAAATGAATCGCGTCCCTATGCGACTATCCAACCTGTGAGGAACGCGAACGTTTAATGGCGATCGTTGCCAGCAAGCCACGCTTCGGGAATAATGTCTTGTTGTACGCCTCATAAATAGCAATCTAGTCAGGAGTGAGATCAAATGTCAGACGATGCGATCAAAGATGCACTGAAGATGATGCCGTACGGATTCTATGCGGTGACCTCGAGAAACAGCGATGATGTTAACGCCATGGTCGCAAACTGGATCACCCAGATTTCTTTCGAACCGCGGTTGGTAGCCTTCGGATTACAGAAGAGCGCCTATACACGATCAGTAATTGAAAACGGCCGGGTGTTTACCATCAACCTCTTCGCCAAAGATGATCGGGAGAAGATGATGTCTTTCACTAAAGGGAGATCCCGAAACCCAGACAAGATGAAAGAAGCTCAATACACGGAGGCGCCAAAGACCCGATGTCCCGTTCTAGATGGCGCCGCGGCTTTCGTCGAATTCGAGGTCACAGACATAGTCGATCCTGGCGGCGATCATGACATCGTGATCGGCAAACCCGTCGGCGCCGTCATCTTGAAACCGGGAGATGCTTCTCAGACCTTAACCTTGCCAGATATAGGTTGGAGCTACGCCGGCTAACGCTCTCCATGGCGAATTCACAATCCAAAGCAACATTCGATAAGGCCAATTGGCGATTAGTCACATCTGGTTTGGTTGATGGCGCTTCTAATATGGCCATTGACGAAGCGATCCACGAGGCGGTTGCGGGGAATCAAAGCCCGGCAACCATCAGGTTTTCTGGTTGGGGGCCCGGCTACCTATCTATAGGGTTGGAGCAGACATGGCTTCGATCCTGATCGATCCCGGCCCTATTATCAGGACAAGGGGCCCTTGGGATTGGCATGTTACGATGGTCCATCTGACTATCAGATAACTATCGGTGGTCGTAAGTTAGTATGTGGCGCGGTGAGGAGTACCGAGGACGCGGTGTCGGTTCAGTGTACCGTCCCCCTCTTTGGTGAAACGCGCCAGATAGCGGATGGCCTGCGATTCGATATGCCCGGGCAGCGTATGGCCTTTATGGCTCGCATAGGTTATCGAGCAACAACGCTTGAATCCGCCCTAGGCCGAAGAGTCGAACTGGAAGAAGCGACTAGCCACTTACGGGAGGGATTCGCCAAGGCCTTGAATATCACCTTCAGCGCAGGTGAGTTAACCGAGGCTGAATCCTTTCGTGCCTCCTCACTGCGTATTCAAAAATATGCCAATGACGACTGGACGAAAGGCATCCATCCCGTTGATAACTAGGGAACAACCGGTATTGGAGTCGATATGGCGGGGGGTGCCGGCGTAAGAGCAAACCCTTTGGGCACTTCCTGTTCATAAGGAGCAACTGGAGGCGGTGTGTAATCTACGAAGGTCACGTCGGTGAAGCCCAGACCCTCCAGAAACGAGAAAATGAAACGTTCGGCCTCGGTCTGAGCCTGATCGAGTATGTCGTTGCTGTGAGCCGCCTCTAACATTCTCGACTCCGCCTCGCGGCGA
>JAUVOB010000451.1 GCA_030599405.1 Chloroflexota bacterium
CCAATGGATAACAAAAATATGGAGATGGCCAACGTGATAAACGGGCTCTTGCTCCGGGGAAAGATAGGAATAATGGTCAGGAAATTGTCTAAGAACTTCGTCTTGTACATTTTCTCCTTTGCCATATCTTTGAAAGACCTGAGCTGAATGCAAAGGTCATTCCTCACGCATGAACAATATCATGCGTAAGGAATGAGGAATGAGATCTACCAGACGATCTTGTAGCCCACTTCCAGCGACCAATCGTAGGGTCGGTCCACACCGACACCTAAGGAAGGCATAATGTAGGCGCTGTGACCTTTCGTGCCTAAGTATTTATCGGTCATCATCCCCGCCTGGAGTTCGAGAAGCATGAACTCAATGTCGTTCTCGTAGTCGAGGAGGATCTGGGGATCCGT
Source organism: Chloroflexota bacterium (assembly GCA_030599405.1). Lineage (GTDB taxonomy): Bacteria > Chloroflexota > Anaerolineae > Promineifilales > Promineifilaceae > UBA11865. Next base: position 399 of record JAUVOB010000451.1, read on the forward strand.
AGAGAACCAGAACTTCTTGCTGGTGCCCATCAAAAACAGATTCAGGTCGATCTTAAAAAAGTAGGTCTAAGCTTCAAACCCGCGCTTGGTTTGACAGATTATCACCCATATTCACCCAATTATGCTGGTCCGACCCAGTTATCCCACAACGCATTACCAGCCCACGAACTTGTAGCCAAGCTCAATGCCATAGTCCGTGGGACGATCTGCACCGATCGTAAAGGTGGGACGGATATAGAAGCTCTGCCCCTTCAGGTTAGGATACCATTTGGCCATCATCCAGCCGAATTCCACATCGATAAACGCAAAATCGGCGTCGTTCTCCTGATCGCTGACGATTTGCGGATTCGCGAAAAGCCACCTCGTTTTGTCTTCCGACAATGCGAGAAAATTGAGGTCGATCACTATCTGGTCCGTATCGGCCCGCCCTTCGTCCTCGTGAACGCTGAACCTGTACTGCAGTCCCGGCGCAAAAAGACCACCGCCGCTGTAGAACGGGATGGGATTCTTTCCGAAGAACCGGGCGTAGAAGACCTGCGGGCCCAGCGCCGTGGTGCCTGTTCCGAGAGCGTCTTCCGTCGCAGTGTTCAGGAAAACCTCGAGCGCAATCGTGGCTGCGTTTGCCCCCCAGAACCAGGGCTGTTTCAACAACCTGAAATCGGTGTCTCCGATACCGGATTCGTCGATGTCGTTGCTTCCGTCGTCATTAAGATCGGCTTCGATAAAGCTGTAGCGGATCCGCGTTCGAAACTGCCATGCGCCGTCAAGAATCGGCTGCCGGTATTCCATGGTAGACACGTTCTGGTTACCGTCTCCGTCCGTATTCAGCCACGAATACTCGTTGTAGAACCGCAGATCCCGTTGGAAATTGACAGGGTTTGTGCCGGTCTTATCCGACGTGTCTTTCGTAATCTGTTCGGCGTTAGCCTCCTGAGCCTGGGCGATTGATGGCATCCACCCTGTTGTTAAAAGTACTGCAAAAATTGCTATAAATAAAATGGATTTACGATTCATGCGTTGGTACTCCTTTCTTTGATTGTCCAAATCACCAATACTCACTCTTCACTTTTCACTGTTCACTTTTCATTTTTTCGGCACATACGGATCCTTGGTTCCCGGTTTGATCGGCGGGTACATGTGCAGTGACTTCATATGTTCCAGCAGCAGGCCCATCGCAGCCTTCGGTACCCATGTGTTCGGGAAGAGGACGTTTTCCCTTTCCCCCGGATCCTTGTAGAGGTTATAGACCTTGGGCATGCCGTAGTTCTTCACCTCGCTAAAGATTGTGTCCTGCTCCTTGAAATTGAGCTTCCAGTTACGCCATTTGATGCCGTACACATCATTGCCCATATAGACGACGACTCCTTCGC
>JAUVOB010000051.1 GCA_030599405.1 Chloroflexota bacterium
CCTGATTGGATGCATGAAGGTGAAGAACAGCTTGACGAAGCTGTGGTGAGCGATGCTGTACAGGCCGGTGCTGAAACACCGCGATGGCTTCGCGATATTCACGAAGAGGAGGGAGACACGGCCGAGCTTCTCGGTATCGAAGAATCGATAGAACAAAAAGGAAGGCTTGCCGGGTTAAAGGGTGCGATCCAAATAGAGCTAGCTATTGCCACCCCACTTGGCACCTCTACAAAAACTGATTACACAGTATCAAAAGAACAGCGGCAACAGATCGCCCTTCTGGAGGGTATTATACATGCCGAACCTGTCACAGAGAAGCGGAAAACCGTCGAGCGACCGCGCCGTTCATCTGTTCGCATACGAGTCCTACTGGCAGGGGCACTCATCCTCTTGATTTTGATTAGTGCTGTAGCCCCTGGATCGACAGATTGGCTTCAGGGTGCAGCGTCGCAGCCTGCAAGCGAAGAAGCGCAGCAAGTATACGACCAGATCCGGAGTGCTGCTGGAACACCCGTTTTAGTCGCGTTCGATTACACCCCTGCCATGGCGGGCGAGTTGAATCCAATAGCGAACATATTGTTGGGACAGCTGGCAGAAATCGACAGCCCAGTTATTACGGTTAGTCAGAGCGCGGCAGGATCCGAAGTCGCTGCAATCGTTGCCCAAGACGTGGATGGACTAGAATGGCAACAACTGGGCTATTTACCTGGCGAAGCTGTCGGACTGAGAAGTCTGGCGGAATGTTTGATTGAATCCGGCGATTGTGAAACATTATTCGGTCAGGCATTACCGTCTGAGGCTCAACAAAGGCTAGCAGAGGTTACACTGATCCTTGTACTAACCAGTGATAGCGACAGCCTGATCGCTTGGATTGAACAGGTAGGAGCACAAGTTGAAGATGTAGCTCTGGTAGCCGGTGTGACCCAAGCTCTTGGACCCGTAACAGTTCCGTATTTTATCTCTGGACAGCTAGAAGGGGTTATAGAAGGGTTTCCCGATGCAATAGCCTACGAACGGGATCTGGTAGGGATAGAGGGTGATAGTACGGGAAATGTCTCTGGTATTACGCTGGCAATCTGGTTGGTCGCAGGCTTTCTCTTGGCTGGCGCCGTCTACTATGCTCTAACCGGCCTGAATCTCTCGCGTCCAGGATAGGCAAAAGATACATGGAAGCGCTGGACAACATTGGTGAGATAAGCGGACTCCTCATCGGGTTCTTGCTGACGCTTTTTATCTATAGTTTTGTCGTTAAAGACAATCCAATGTATCGATTGGCTGTCCATATTTTGGTTGGCGTGAGCGCGGGTTTTGCCGCTGTCGTCGTAGCTCGACAGGTGCTAATCCCGATAGCGGAGTCGGCATTGTCGCCAGAAGACGGATTTCCCATATTGCTATGGATTGTTCCGATTATTCTGGGCCTAATATTGCTTGCAAAACTTGTTCCCGGTTACGAGTGGTTGGGAAATAGTTCGATGGCCATTCTAATCACCATCGGGTCTGCAGTCGGTCTCGTTGGAGCGATAGTCGGGACATTGTTGCCTCAAGTTATAGCTAGATACGATAGCGGATTGCTGACCTTTGTTGTGGCAGGTTTGACAATATGCGTATTGGCCTACTTCCATTTTACAGGACGCCTGACGAGCACAGGTCAGGTCAAGTTGCCAGTTTGGCACAAGTACGTTGGTTTAGCAGGGCGATTCGTAATTACGATTGCCCTGGCTGGGGTTTTCGCGGGATTATTTAGCACGACTTTAGTCTTGCTGAGTGAGCGACTGGGATTCTATTTGGATTCGTTTACTGCCCTATTTACTGGTTGAAGATAATGACCAAACTTGTTGAATCGCCTTCTGAGGCGCTTAATGATATGACGGAGGATACTGAACCTTCTCCAGGGTGCCGATCGCACCTCGTATTAGACCTAGGTATTAGCAACACGGTTGTCACTCTCTACGACGTGGTAGAGGGTAAGTATCGTTTTGTTTCGCGCGGTTCGTCCTTGACAACCGCACGAGCACCTTGGTTCGATGTGAACCATGGATTCCGGGCGGCTGTTAACCAGATAACAGAATTTACAGGCCGGATTGTTCTTAATTCCAACGGTTATCTGATTTGTCCAAGCCGGATCGATGGCACCGGTATTGACTGCTTTGGCATGGTTGTCAGTGCCGCTGATCCTCTCAGAGCTATCCTAATCGGGCTTCTAGAAGATGTGAGTCTCGCGAGCGCACGCAAAGCATTGGGAACAATTTATGGGTTGGATGTTGATCGATTTAGCCTGTCTGACGATCGTTCCGAAAATAGCAAACTAGAATCATTGTTGAAAAGGAATGCTGATTTAGTCGTCATAGTCGGGGGCAGTGACGGTGGTTCAGACGAACGGCTGCTAGACCAGGTTGATACATTGTCGATTGGTTTGAACTTACTCGATGATTTCCAAAGGCCGCGAGTAATCTATGCAGGGAACATTGATTTCCAGGAACAGGTGTCAGAGGAACTCGGCGAAGTTACCGACGTCTACATGGCAGAGAACGTGCGACCTACAGTGGATGATGAAGAACTCGATAGTATTATCGGGGTTCTTGCTTCCGCGTATGCGACACATAAAATCAATGAACTATCCGGGATCGAGGGGTTCAGAGATTTATGTTCACTGCCAGTTCTACCCACCGCCCATGCTTTCGGAGGAATTACCGAATATCTCGCTGCCTTGCATGAGGGAAAGGTGGTCGGGCTAGATATTGGAAGCGGAAGTGTGTCCCTCGTCGTTTCGGATCCGGACAATGTTGATTTAATCGTGCGCAGTGATCTGGGTCTAGGTACGCCAATGGTGAATGTACTCAAGAACATTGGCCTTACAGATATCTTCAGATGGACAGACGGGCACACAAGAGCAACCGAAGTTCGAGATTTCATTTATAACAAATCATTGATGGCCCAGACCATACCGCAGAATACAAAGGAGTTAATCCTTGAGCAGGCAATCGCCGGTCTTCTTCCGAAGGAGATTGCGTCTGGATTGACAGCTGGACGACACCTATCAGAAAACGGGATACTAAAATCGATCAAGTTACTCGTCCTTCGAGGGGGGGTTCTCACAAAGTCACCTTCTCCTGGCTACCCCCTTCTCGCTGTAATTGATGGGCTTCAACCCACAGGAGTCTTCAAGGTTGTCTTTGACTCTCACGATATCCTACCGGCCATGGGATTATTGGCGACGCACAATCCTCAGCTTGTGGTCCAGGTGCTAGATAGCGGCGTGTTGACCGATATCGGCTGGGTCGTCGTTGCTGCTGGTCAAGCAGATTTCGGCAAGCCCGTATTGCGATTATCACTAGATATAGAGGGTGCTGCTTCAGTCCACCGCGAAGTGAAACATGGCAACTTGGAATTGATTCCTTTGGCAGCCGGGAAAGTGGCTGATTTAACCCTGCAACCAGCATCTGGCTTCGATGTTGGAGAAGGTCCAGGTAAGCGGACTATGCGCAAGATTAGTGGAGGTGTGCTCGGTTTGTTAATTGACGCTCGAGGCAGGCCTATCAGCGTCAAAGGTGATGAAGTAACCAAACGTAGTCATCAACAGCAATGGCTGAAGATAGTTTCTTCTTGACATAAATTAAATCATGAGTAAAGTAGTAGGTGGATAGTCGTTTCCGTCCAGGATTTTTGGGTACCCGATTATGTCGCTATTGACATCATCAACAAGAATTAGTTCCTATACATCGATCCAGCGAACCCGGTTACTACCGAGTATTGGCGAAGTATTTGTGCGGGTTGGTCAGGATGTAAATCCAGTGCAAGTTATCGCACAAGCCCTTCCAGTCGGTGGATACTATATCCTGCGTGCAAGCGACATCCTTGGCGTATCGTCCGGTGAGATACAGAAGTTTCTCTTGGTAGAGCCTGGCGCGACGCTGCGTAAAGGCATGCCTATCGCGCGAAAACCGGGTAGGTTTGGTAGAGCTAGCATTATTAATTGCCCGATTAACGGTGTGTTGGCGGAGATTCGTAACGGAACCTTGATTATGCAGAAGGCACAGGAGCCGCTTGACTTGAGGGCCATGATGCAGGGTCGAGTCGTATCAGTCATTGCAGGACGAGGCGCCGTACTTGAGACACGTGGGGCCATAGTTCAGGCCAAATGGGACTCGGGTAAAGATGGATTCGGAAAGCTGAATACTGCAGTTAAGTCGGCGAAAGAACCACTTAACGCCGATAAGATCAGTGGCGATGCGCGTGGTACGGTCCTCATTGTTGGCTGGATCAGCTCGCCCGATGACCTATATCGTCTGGACAATAGTGGAGTCCGTGGAATTATCGCGGGATCCATGCCGGCGAAGATATGCCTAGCAGCTAGTTCCTTTCCCTTCCCGATCTTCTTGACCGATGGAGTTGGCGAACAAGCAATGACTGAACCCATTTTCCAGATATTGCATCGTGCGGAGGGCAAAAACGCCTCACTTCTAACCAGTCGTAGCGGAGCACGGGGTAATAGGAGTGAGATAATCATTCCATCCACAGGCAGCCGGGCAGAAAGCCCGAATACGCTAAATCCGTTGGAAATCGGTGATCTCGTTCGTGTGTTAAGATGGAATGGCGGTAACCTGGTCGGGAGAGTCTCGAAAATTGATATGCGACCAAAGTTCTCACCTGCCGGATTGCATTTGCCCGGAGCTGAAATAGAATTCAGTTCTGGAGAGACAGTATTTATTCCTTATACTAATTTGGACTTGATTTCGTAACAGCTTTTAGCTGTTTGGAAACGTTATCTACTCGGTGTCCGTAGGTAACATTGTCAACGTCAGGAGGCGGATATGTCGGAAGAATTTTCAGACGATTTCTCGGAGGACATGTCGGAAGACATCTCAGAAGATATTTCGAGTGACATCTCGGAAGAATTCTCGAACGATATTTCAGAGGATTTTTCGAATGGATTCTCGGATGATTTTGCGGATGATTTCGAAGTTGAAGAAGAAGAGGAGAGTGAGGGTGGCAGGTCCTTCCTGCTATGGGCCGGTGCTCTCTTGCTCATTTTCATCGCTATTTCCGCTTGTATGCTTGTTTACCTGTTGGCACGCGGTGAAGGGGAAACCACGTTGACGGACGGGGAGATGAGAAGCACGGAAATCTCCGAGCAAAATATGACTACCGAAGCGAACAACGCGTTGGTAACGCAGACCGTCGAAGCGATCCAGGCGAGCGAGACGGAGCAGGCGGTTCAGCGGGAGCTTGATGCCCAAGAGGCAACTCGCCAGGCAGAGGAGGCGGCCGATAAGCAAATGGCGGACGCAACCACTACCGCTGAAGCCCAGCAGGCTAATTCCGAAGCAACGGCTGCGGCGGCAGTACTAACCCGAGATGCGACCGAAGCTACTCAAGAAGCTCCCGAAGCAACCCCGGAAGCTACCGCGACTCCAGAAGGCGATGGCGAAGGTGAATCTGGCGAACCCGGTACCGGTGGTCCAGGTACGGCTACGCCTGTGCCCACGACCGCTCCGTCTGCTGGGGACGGTACGTTGCCGGCGACCGGAACTAGCACCCTGAGCATTGCCATTCTAGGTCTTGGATTGATCGCTGTACTAGTTATCGCCCGTCGTTTACGTTCGCTTTAATCAGAACTAACATTATTAGTGCCCGAGCCAGGCGTTGATCTAAGGGCTAGATTCAAGGTTCCGGCAGATCCGTCTGTTTTGTTGGTAGTAGTGTGAATTATCGCGACTCCTGTAGCTGATGCGCATCTACTTTATCAAGCTGGATGTTGATTGACGCCGGTCAGCGGACACCGAACTCCAATGACTGATCCGGCGACTATTTTAATCGTCGAAGACGATAAAGCACTTTTAGCTGGCATAGCCGATCTAATTGAGGTATCAAATATCGGTTACGATGTCGAGGTATTGACGGCGTCGGACGGTACTGTGGGTCTTAGTGTTCTTGGGGAGCAACTTCCTGATCTGATAATCTCCGACATTATGATGCCACGGATGGGTGGGTATGAATTTCTGTCTCAGATCAGAAGAAATCCGAAGTGGCTACACATACCGGTGATTTTTCTTACCGCCAAGGGAACGCCAAACGAGATACAGGAAGGTCGTCTCAGTGGCGCAGAATTGTATGTCACCAAACCGTACGAGAGCGACGAGCTGCTGCAGTTAATCCAGAGTCAATTGGACCGCGCTTTCCAGCTTCAGATGGATAGAGAGCAACGTCTGCAACTATTGCGCAGCAACATCGTTCAGGTTTTAAACCACGAGTTTCGGACGCCGCTAACATATGTTACCGCCTATTATGACTTGCTGGCAGAAGGTCTATTCAACGAAGAGGTTGATATCCTCTGGGAATACCTACGAGGGATCCAGGTAGGTGCTACCCGGTTGAGGCACCTTGTTAATGATCTCATAATGGTCATTGAGCTGCGTACTGGCGAATTAGCCGCGCGCTTTAAAAGACAATCAGCTCCAATTACAGACCTCGATAATAGTCTCAGATCTCTGTTCGAACGATACAGACGCGATCATGAAGGCCATGGGCTGCACTTTACATGCCAAATAAATGATCCTGTCCCTGTGGTATATGGTCATAGAGACATCTTGTTAAATGCATGTGAAAGGATCATTGATAACGCGGTTAAGTTTAGCATCCACCAACAGGCTGATGCGGAGGTTCGCATCTCAGTAGACACAAAGAAAGACGAACTCTGGATCAAGGTTGAGGATAACGGTATTGGTCTCCCAGACAGCGAGTATATGCAAATATTCGATTTATTCTACCAGCATAATCGCCCGATCCTCGAACAACAGGGCGCTGGAACTGGTCTTACAATAGCTAGGGGTTTAATCGAGCTCCATGGTGGCCATATCGAGGTTGCCAGTGAAGAGGGCTGGGGGAGTTCTTTTACGATAATTCTTCCCACTTCGACGCATGCGATTAACGATGATCTCGCATTTGCCCATCCGTCGCTGCCTACTAAACCGGCAACAGTAATGCTTGTCGAGGATGAATTACACCTTCTTGAAGGTCTGTGCGACTTACTAGAACTTCTCGACAGCGATTACCAAATAACTGTTCTGACGGCTTCAAATGGCATCGAGGCATTGGCGATACTAGAGAGACAATCAGTGGATCTAATCATCTCAGATGTTATGATGCCGAGCATGGATGGTTATCAATTTCTCAACGAAGTGAGGAGTAATCGAGCCCTAATTCACATCCCATTCATTTTCTTGACTGCTAAGAGCGAACGACAAGACATCATGCGAGGTTTCCGCAGCGGAGTGGAAGAATACATCACCAAGCCATATGATGGACAGGATCTGTTCGACCTAATAATTGCACAGTTGGATCGACATTTCGAGAGACAGGGACTCGTTCAAAGCGATTTTGAGGAGCTGAAGCGGGGCATTCTGAATGTGCTTCTTCCTGGTCTCCGCATCCCCCTAGAGGCAGTCTCTGAATATTCTCAGAAACTATCTGGCGCATTGAGCACGGCGCAAACTGAAGAAGATCTTCTGGCGCAGCTAATGGGTATTCAAGCCGGCAGCAGCCAGTTAACCAGACTAGCAGAAGATTTCATATTTCTCGCGGAGCTTCAGACCGGTGAAGCGCGAAAATCCTTTGAGCATAGATCCGAACCTTGTAATGCCGCCGCATTACTTGACGATGTGAGCAAAGAATATAACCGAAAAAATGAACCGCACATTTTGAATTTCGCTCGCGAGATCGATTTTGATATTCCGGCGGTCATGATTGAACGGCAACTCTTGTGGAATTGCCTGGAACGGTTAATTGAAGTAGTGTCTACTATCGCTATCGAACAAAGTAGTCACTCTGATACAAGGACTGACTTGCATCCGAGTCGGCGCGTTGGGGAGATTATCCTCTCTTCGACCGTGGAAGGAAACAATGTCTGCCTGAGTGTTTCTGCC
>JAUVOB010000222.1 GCA_030599405.1 Chloroflexota bacterium
TCAAGGATGATGAGTACGACGAACTGTTGGCGATGCTTGATTGAAGCAGGGCTTCAATCTTTGTGTAATTCGCAGTCATTAAGACAACAGGAGCAACAAATGGATGATGAGATCCGCCATCGACTGTGGATAACCCCTGATCGACTGGAGGCGATTAACGCTGTCTTGCTCGATCCTGACATGCGTGTAATCGACGATTTCTTCGACGTAGTAGCCAGATACGGAACACCAGAGGAGATCAATCAAAAGGCCGCTCTTGCTATGCATCTGCCTGCTTTGCTTGAGCGGGTGGGCGAGAAGCGACCCGATTACCTGGCTGACCTCGAATGGCTTGAGAAAGAACGGAATCTCGGCGTTTTTATCAGTGAAGCCGATTATCGCCGCAAAGTGCTTGGAGACAGGGTCGACGAAGTGACCTTCAACGACGATTTCGCGGTAACTCTGGAAATAAGCGCCTGCCAATATTTTCCTTGGGTTATCGAGGTCGCCAGGAGGGCTATCGAGCAACAATCACTGATGCCCGGCCGCTTCATCCGCGTGCGTAAGATGAAGGAGCAGGAGTCAGACGGGGATCTGTTGGCCTTCGCCGCGGCCATGCAGATTATCGGCGCCAGCTACGTCGAGACATTGGACACCAAGGGCACTGACGGTTCGAACGTCCACCTGGGTGGCCCAGAGACGATCACCGGATATTTCGGAGGCGTTGGCCAACCGAACGAATACGCCCTGAAATGGCTGGACGAGTATCTCTATTACTACACCAACTATGGCGTGCGCCAGGTACTCAATCTCAATCCAGGTACTGTGCTGCTGGGATACATGCTGCATCGCATCGGGGTGGACATCGAATTCAAGATCTCAGTGTTCATGGGGAACGATAACGCCTATGCCGCATTCTGGACGTTGATCGGGGCTAAGTTGTTTGCTCGTGAAGATGGCACTTCTCCTCTCATCGGCTTCAACTGGAGCAACTCGGTGAATAACGAGACAATGGAGATCACGGCCCAATTCCGCAAGGACCTGAGCTTCGAAAAGGTGGTGCGCTTTGAGCATCACATCACCGAGACCTGGAAGAGCATCGTGCGACAACCCTATAACCGCCGTGACGAGTTGATCGAGTTGGCCGATCACGTGGCTAACATCTCGGCTAAGCACGAAGGCGGTGACCAGGAAGTAGAGGAATCAAGAGAGTACCCCTCGGATATTCTCGATTACTTCCGGGACAAGGATGAGATCATAGAATCCGGCGATTGGGATGCATTCACTCTGAATTTCCTGGATAAATTCGATGCCACAAACAAGACCGCCTGGGCGCTAACGGAGAACGGTTTGTCATTCATCGCCGCCCAACATCTTCACCATTGAGGCTGGCGACGCTAGACCATGGAGGCGAAGAATCTGCCGGATTGACCTTGGAATCCACCACTAGTCGACAACCTTCGCCGGGATTGATTATTTGAAAACGCGGATATCCTGGCTCGCACCTACCAGGGATGTGCGGTCGCAACAATCGAATAAGCCGTTATCTATCCAATCATAATGCACTTGCGTACCTAGGACAGATAATGGCCTATTTCTTTTCTATCATCGCCGCGATCCATTCCGGATAGAGAATGTCGGTTTACTAAGCTCGTCCCACCACCTACCCTGGTCCAGATGGACACATTCGCAAGAAGTCGCACAAGGTTGCCACAAACTCGCAGATAATGTGATCTATAATGGGCACAGATTGCCCGGACGGGTACAGCTTCGTCGCGTTAATTGGAATTGAACAGATATCGTGACTGACGGACTAGGTGGAAAAGCTGATGCAAGAGCACCGGAAGAGTCTGGGGTGGATCGACCATATTGAAATGGAGCCACGTTTCGATTCAACTAGTTGTTATTATGTGTGAGCCTGATCGATATTGGGAATAATTTCGATGAAGAAATTGCTTAAGATATTACTGGTCGTGGCAGCCATTCTCCTGCTTGTGGCAGTCGTGGCTTCGGTCGTCTTTACACGGTCTATTGCGAATGACATGCTCCTTGATTCCATTAGAGAACGCGAACCTATAACCCGATCGCCGGCCGATTTTGGGGCGCGATACGAGGCTGTGACGGTGACAACAGCCAGCGGGATAGACCTAGCCGGCTGGTATATACCTTCAGAGAACGGCGCTGCGGTATTACTCCAACACGGCTACAAGGAAAACCGCCAGCATATGCTCGAAGAGGCCGAGATGTTGTTCGACCATGGTTATGGTGTCCTGCTCACCACGGTCAGGGGACATGACTTGAACGACGAAGATCTGATCACCTTTGGCTGCTACGAGATGGAAGATCTGGATGCCTGGAACCAGTATTTGTTTGGTCGAGAAGACGTCGATCCAGAGCGAATCGGTATCCTTGGCCAATCCATGGGTGGATCCCTGGCGATTCAGTACGCTTTCGAAAATGACCAAGTAAAATCAGTTGTCGCCCATAGCCCTCTTACTTCACTTGAAGACACCATAGATATAGGCTTGAGGCATTTTTCACCTATTCCAGATCCTCTCGTTCCCGTGCTTTCGCCATTGATCATTTTCTGGGGTGAACAGATCACGGGATGTGCCTTAGAGGACATCAGCGCAGAGGAGTGGATTGGAGCTATCAGCCCGAGACCGGTTTATCTCATATGTGGTGGGAAGGACGAGCTGGTCATAGAGGAGAATTGTCGCTCACTATATGAGGAAGCCCGTGAACCGGTGACCTTTTGGTTTGAGGACGAATGCGATCACCATGAATGCGACACGATGTATCCAGAGGAGTTCGAGAGGCGTGTTGTCGGCTTCTTCGACGAATATTTGTCAGGGGAATGAAATTGCAGAGCTCCTGGCGCACTTAACTTGAGCCCTGGAAAGGGGGATAGCATTGCCTGAAAATACGGGGAAGGAGACCAGTAGATCTAGAATGTACCGGTTTAAGCGGATATTTATCTGGGCATTGGCAATTATTTCCATTCTTTATGCGGGTCTAATCGTCGCCTACTATTTGGGATATGCCATCAGAGGGAACAATATCTGGCTCATTGATACGGCCGGTTACATCTTGCCCTTGCTATTTGTTCCCACAATTCTGTTGTTGCCGTTGGCACTGCTCAGCCGGTCGAAAGTGGTTATCGCCACAGCCGCGATTCCCCTTGTCCTATTTCTCCTAACTTACGGCAGCCTCTTTCTGCCTCTTGGCCCGGCCGGAGAGGCACAATCACCGTTCACCGTGATGACCTTCAACGTGCTTGATCTGAATGAACAGTATGACGATGTGGCGGAACAAATAATTAGTTACGATCCCGATATCCTCGGCCTTCACGAGCTCGAGGCTCATATGGTGAGCGGTCTTGAAGACCTTCTAAACTCCCGGTATCCGTATAGCGAGATCGAGCCGGGACGCGGGATTTTCAGCCGCTATCCTATTGAACAGTACAACGCCTTCCAGCTGGCGACGGATGGTCACTGGGCGCAGGAAGTTGTATTGAATGTTGACGGTCACGAGTTAACGTTGCTCAATGTCCACCCCCGCTCTCCGCGCATGGTGTACGGCTCTTCTGGACTTCCTTCGGGCTTTGCCACTGAGAAACGTGACCGGGATTTTACCGATCTGATTTCGCGGATCGCCGTCCATGAGGGAGCTCTAATCGTGATGGGTGACATGAACTTGAGTGACCGGCAAGATCAATATGGTGAGTTGAGAGAGTATTTACTCGACGTGCACCGCGAGAGAGGAAGGGGGTTGGGATTTACCCGCACAAATTACCCAGAGATAGGTCTGCCGACCTGGCGGATCGATTACATCTTTCATTCACCTGAAATGAGAACTCTATCGGCTGAAGTGGGGCAGTTCGCCGGATCGGATCACCGTCCGGTAATTGCCCGAATCGGTTTCACTGAGGGCGAGTAGGGCCAAGTACCGCGGAATCAGGCATTGGGATTTGAGAAGGCTCGTTCTGTTCTCGCATCTACACGACGGGAGGTAAATGATCGGGACCAAATTGGTCTGGCAGCAGCGAATGGAGGAATGTCTGGCGTACGTTCCCGCTGGCATCGCTCAACCAAACAGGAATATCATCGGCAAATTCACTAAGTACCTGACGGCATGCGCCGCATGGTGAACCGATATTTTCGGTACA
>JAUVOB010000063.1 GCA_030599405.1 Chloroflexota bacterium
ATAACGTGCAGGCGCGGATCGCCATCGACTCCTGGGTTGGCTTCTGAACCAAAGAGATCAACGTTGATTTCATAAATGCTATCGAATACCTCAGAAACCTCCGCCAGCCTGGATGGGGTCGGATTGGTAGAGCCCGGACCTGTGTCGAACCAGAAATAGGCATGATCGCTTACAGCGTGCAGCTCAACCTGTATTGGGATGTGGGTATTGAGATCGCTGTTTAGAACATTGATGTTCTGGATTGTACCAACCGCAAGGATCTGGTCGCCAACCGGAGGTTGGGCGATGGTTCCCTCCCAGCCACCGTATGCTCGAGATAGCTCAATATCATCCCGTATAGGCGGATTGGCCGCCAATAGCTTTTCAGATGCAGCTCTCTGTTCAGCGGATGCAGATTGGCTGGAAAACGGACTGGGTAGTTGTCCAGGAGTTGGCCATACCGGCGTAGAACTTAGCTGATTAAATTCTGCGGGTGGTGGCGTTTTCGTGGGGAGGAGAGCCGGCGTTGTCGGTTCTTCGTCCGATACCGGCGGATTAGCGGTCGTCGTAATGGTCGGAGTTTGATCCTGACTGTTTCGTACAGCCGGCGTAAGTGACAGGTCAGGAGTGTGCGACGCCGGAACCTTCGCCGTCTGGTCTGTACAAGCTATCAAGAACACCGATAATAGAAGGGTTAGGAAAGGTAACTTCCCGTGATTGGTTGTCTTTACCGGTAGAGCCGCGAGATGATCCTTGAGTTCCTCGAAGAAATATTGCATAGATGCTTTTGCCTGGATTTGAAGTCGGCAGCTCGTTTTTACTGATCCGCTCGAAAGTAATATTATCGCTCCTCCTGTAAATGGCCACCTATATTTATCATTTACAAATAGATGATGTTGGTTGATCGTAGGCCGAGAAGTCAGCTACCCTGTCTCTATATCCAGATGACATCAATTCTGGGTAACAAGAAGGTTTAAAACCTGTTCCATGACTAATGGAGTAGAATTAGAGCTGGAAATATGCTGACATTGGATAAGCAGAATGCTCTTCGAGAGCGCTATAGAGAGGCGAATCCAGGCTGGCGGCCGGCAACTGAGGTCTATTCTGAACTGGTTCAAAGAGCCATTAATCCTGCAAGCCGGTTGCTTGATCTTGGCTGTGGCCGGGGTGGTCTGGTTGAGCAGCTTCAACATCCACGATCTCTATCCGTGGGTCTAGACCTCGATTTCCTCTCCTTGCGCGAACATCGCTTGGCTGCGGATCAAGATCCCCTACCGCGAGTCGCGGCATTAACCGAAAGATTACCCTTTAGGGGAAGAAGTTTCGATGTTGTTTTAGCAAGCTGGGTATTGGAGCATCTCTCTGCTCCTGGGTGTTGTTTTCATCAGATAAGGCACGTGCTAAAGCCGGCGGGCGTCTTCCTTTTTATCACGCCTAATCGTCGCCATCCGCTGGTCAACCTGAGCAGATTGTTTGGACGCCTGACGGCCATCCAGGGATCCTTGGTGGGAATGTTCTACGGCCGGCAACGGACAGATACTTTTCCCGCTTATTATCGCGCAAACACGCCGGAAGGACTGGAGAGAATGGCCAAGACAGTGGGTATGCGCCTGACACATCTTGAGACGGTCGTCGATCCAACATACCTTTCTCTTCGACCAGGTATGTTTCGATTTGCCGTTGGCTTCGAATCAAGGATGGACAGCAGCCGGTATATTCACCTTGTCGGCCAGATGCAGCGATGTTGAATCCTTGAAGAGGGCCATTAGGTTTCCCGCTTCACTCAAGAATCTGTCGACGATCGGAGGAACGCGGTCCGTTTTGATTCAATCAAGCCCGACCGGCAGAACCCATCTTCCGGGCGACTTCCTGATAGCAGCGCTTGGGCAACCAAGTCTATCTGCTACAAGAGGAAGCCAACATCTGCGACTCTCCTCGTTGGTGAACTAAGGCGCACGATCGTCGGCCGCCGGATTGAGAGATTATATAGGCGCCCGCAGCGGCGCTGACTGGCAAGATTTCATTTATTACCTTTTAGACAGTCCGTGGGTAGAATAGCGCAATGGATCTTAAGACTATTGAAAATATTGCCGTAGACACGGCTCGCGAAGCTGGGGCTATCATTAGGCGGGGTTTGACCAAGCAGAAGTCGCTTTCGATGAAGAGCAGTGAGATCGATCTGTTAACCGAATATGATAAAGAGACTGATACCTTTATCACCGGCAGATTGCTTTCTGCCTTTCCTAGCCACAGTATCAAGAGCGAAGAGAGTACGACTGAGAAGCGAGAGCCCGGTAATCAAGATGACGACTATGTATGGCATGTCGATCCCATAGATGGCACCATCAACTTCGTTCATGGCTACCCGATTTTCGCCGTATCGTTGGCCCTGTACAAAGAGAACGAGCCATTGGTGGGTGTAGTTTACGATCCAATGCGGGATGAATGCTTCAGCGCGATATCTGGTCGAGGCGCCTGGCTTAGATCGGGAGAAACCTGCCAGTCAATTCATGTGAGTACTGCGAACAGGCTTGTCGAAAGTCTGTTGGCAACTGGATTCCCATATGATCGGCATCAGAATCGAGATAACAATATTTCCCAAACCGCCGCCTATTTGAAGAAGGTTCGAGGATTGCGCCGATCAGGGGCAGCCGCTATAGATCTGGCCTATGTGGCCGCGGGACGACTCGATGGATACTGGGAATTTAGGCTCAGAAGTTGGGATGTGGCTGCTGGCGTTTTACTCGTCGGTGAGGCAGGTGGTGCGGTGACGCAAACAGACGGACAAGGGTTCCAATTGATGTCCCAGGTCTCCTTATTAGCGAGCAATGGACACATACACGATCCCATGCTGGCAGTGCTCAAAGAAGTGAATAAAGGCCCTTAGTTCACCAGCCGGATCGATCCCACAAATGGAAGATTTAACAGTTGCGAAAAGAATCATAAAACGGGCGGTGGGGTATCTATACGCTAGCCTGTATTACACCTCCGATCGACTAGTAATAGGCGTCTCGATCCTAGGATGGAGCACAGTCATATTATTCTTTTTGGGACTATATCTCTGGCTCCGATCCGGATCGATCACCTGGTTCCTGGTATTATTCTTCATTCTGGTTGCAGTGCGTGTTGCCCATTGGATTGCTCAGCATGATGGATTCATCGTTTTCACTGCCCAGGCTGATGATCGGGCGCCTAGCGATGCCAGACAAGTTAAGAACTACCAGCAAGTTGACCTCAAGGCGAGTGGTGTATTTAGCATTACCGGGTGGGAAGAGTACATGTTTCGACGACCGACCAAGTTGTGGAGGGTACCTAAGGGCGACCATGCGCTCATGGTTCAACGACCAAGCGGCAGGTACCTTTACCAGTTTATTGAGGTTGGTTACATTAAGAGGATGCGACCAGGATGCCTTGTCTACGGATCTCGAGTAGATTCTGCACTTAAGATCGATTTCCGGACTACGTGGGGACCCGTCGCGGGTGAAACGGAATTCAAATGGTTCGCACCAAGCGAAGGAGCAAAACCGAAAAGGCTGAAACGTACTTTTTATCTCGGATTCGAAAATAGAGCCGATCGAGATGCTATTTGGCAAAGTATACTCAGGGATTACACGGAATAGGTCAGACGAGAGAAATGATAATAAAGGCGATAATCTTTGATTTTGGAGAAGTTCTAACCGCGCCGGTAGACGCCGAGCTGACAGCCGAGCGACTCGAGCATCTAGCCAGGCGGCTGGATCTCCAAGCTGATGAGCTCTGGCTTTACCTATTTGAGAGTGAAGCATCGCGACTATGGATGACCGGAAAACTGGATTGGGATGGTTTCTGGACAGCCGTTCTTGAACCTCGGGGTATCTCAGATCCTGACGAGAGGCGCGCTTTTGCCCAAGAGGTATTCTTAGACCATAAGGACTTACATCCGGAGATGGTCGAATTAGTGAAGGAATTGAAGGGTAGATACAAATTGGCCGTGTTGAGCAACGCTAGCAAGACCGAAGAGGAAATGAAAGAGATGTTCCAGCACGACTTCGGATTGCCGGGAGATCTATTTGATACTATCGTAACGTCAACCTCGGTTGGAGCCATAAAGCCAGACCCAACCATATTTGTTGAGGTTCTACGTCGTCTTGATGTACGTCCGGAGGAAGCTATCTTCACCGACGACATGGCCAATTTCACAGCTGCCGCGTCCGAATTGGGCATCCACTCCCACACGTTTACGACCCCGTCCGCATTCCTGGATTATCTCAGGGAAAAGGGGTGCTTCTATAGGTGTTGAGCGTGATTGACAATTCGCCCCCTTCTCCCTATACTGCCTCCATCTCTCAGTGCAAGGATCTACATCGACCATGAACACATCAGTGTTTCGTTTGATTGTCCGCCGTGGAAAGTCGCCCCAGCGCGAATACATACTGTCGGAGCAGGCCGTGATAATCGGACGGGAAGCCATCAATGATATCATGCTTCAGGAGCTTGAGATATCGCGGCGACACGCTTCAATAACCTTTGTTGGTGGTCGCCACACCATAGAGGATCTTAATAGCACCAATGGCACCTTCGTTAACGGCCGCCGGATCAGTACACCGGTGGTGCTTCGCGATGGCGACGTAATAGATTTGGGAGACACGGTGAGTCTCGTCTATCAAGGACCGGCGCAGATCGCGGAGGCTACCCTTGTCGATTCAGATCCAGGAATTGTTGACCAACCAACAGTGCAGAGGAAAGAAGAAGCTACCGAAGCTCAGTACGCCCCGCCGTCAGAAGTGCCACAATATTCCCAACAACAGTCGCCCACCCCCGTGCCCACTTATCAGACGAGCCAGGAGTCGTTTCAGCAACTGGATCCCGAGGATATAAGGCCATTGCCTCCCCCGGCAAGACGTGAACGGCGGAAACTGTATATTGGTTGTGGATGCCTGGTACTCTTGCTCATTGTCGGATGTATCGCCTCGTATGCATACATGGATTCCTACCAAAACGGGGATCTTCTCTACTGCCAGTCCCTGCGCCCAATATGGGAGACTGTCTTTGGTGTTGGACGAGTAGCAGCTATCTGCCAGTAGATAGGCAATCCCGGTACCCACCAGGGATTAACTCCCGGGCAGGCAAACGCATCATTATCGATCCCAGCGCCTTACCAAGAGTTCCTCGAGAATACCCGATTTTTCCCTCTAGCACTTTCCTTGCATCAATTCTCACTCCTAAGGATACTTGAAGAAATATTGTGAGATTCTCTGTATTTCATTAATCGTATCATCGACCTGGGAAGTTCAACTTGTCTGACAAACCTCGAGTACGACCAATAGACCTACAACCTATTCAATATGAAGGCCAGCAGATGTGGTTGCTGCGTGATCCTCTGGAGCTAAAGGAGATACAACTCGTAGTGGCCCAGCCTATTGCCCAGCTTCTGACCTACTGCGATGGAACACGGGATCCTGTCGAGCTTCAAAGCGCCCTAGCCAAGGATTTCGGCGTGCCGATCAACTACGACATTATCACTGATACACTTGATCAGCTGGATGACGCCTATCTTCTTGATAATGAGCGCTCGCGCGAGGCGATGCGTTCTCAGTTGGCGGAGTATCGAAAACAACCAAGTCGCGAACCCGCTCTTGCGGGACTCGGATATCCGGCCGATCCCTTCGAGCTGACATCGGAGTTTCTTGATTACGGCGAACAGGACGATCTTTCTGATTGGAGTCCATGGACGGGCAGGGGAATAATATCGCCGCACATCGATTACTCGCGCGGTGGCGAGGTCTACTCTCAGGTCTGGAACCGGGCTGAGATCGCCGTAAAGCAAGCCGAGATCGTGATCATATTTGGCACCGATCACAATGGGAGTGACGGTAGAATTACGCTGACAACCAAACCTTACGCGACCCCCTTTGGACTCTTGCCCATCGATCCTGACATCGTTGACGCGCTGGCCGGCACGATCGGTCAAGATGCCTTTGCCGAGGAACTTCACCACCGGAAGGAACACTCGATTGAATTGTCTGCGACCTGGCTCCATTATATAAACGACAGGCAGCCTACGCCGATGATTCCAGTATTGTGCGGGTCGTTTCAGGGTTTCATTAAGGATGGTCGACAACCTCAAAAAGACCCTAAGATCGCTTCATTCACAGCAAAGTTACGAGAGCTAACAGCCGGAAAACGAGTGTTGGCGGTGGCCTCGGTCGATTTAGCGCACCTTGGACCAAATTTCGGCGATGATTTTGCCATGGATGTATTGCGCCGCGAACGGCTCATCCAGGAAGATAGATCGCTCATTGAGGCGATCAGTGAGGGCGATGAAAGGCGGTTCTTCCAGCAAATAGCGGCAGTGGAAGATAGAAACCGGATCTGCGGTTTATCCTCCATCTATATGCTCCTGCGATTTCTTGGTCCGACTACCGGCGAAATGGTCTCTTACACTCAATGCCCGGCCGACCAACAAAATGCCTCTCTCGTCTCCATCTGCGGTGTATTACTACAGTAATATTCGTGAGGGAGCCGCAGTCAGAGACGCACATCCTCACGGATGTGAACACTAAGATCGAAGATCGAGTCTTTAGTGCCTTTCTACTAGAGGTAGAAACAATTAACAACTAGCGGTTATGTTAAGAACCGTGGGTTCTGTTTTGCATTGTTACTGTAAACTAGCCCCATGGGCTTAGTTGAAAAATCTTCTCGTTATTCTACAGCCATCA
Source organism: Chloroflexota bacterium (assembly GCA_030599405.1). Lineage (GTDB taxonomy): Bacteria > Chloroflexota > Anaerolineae > Promineifilales > Promineifilaceae > UBA11865. Next base: position 6,678 of record JAUVOB010000063.1, read on the forward strand.
ACACGACTGTTAATTCCCAACCATCAAAGTAGTTTAATCGACATAAGATTATAGGAACGAAAAGGGTGGACCACCGGCAATAGATTACGCAATATTACCTACTTCCGCCTGGGGCCGGTGATAAAGGCCCATAGATTCGGCCATCGTTCTTTGACCATCAAATGATCGTCCGTATCTGGATGTTGGGTCTGCAGATAAATCAAGCTCAGGGTAGCCCCAAAGAGAGCATACCACCAGACCCGAGTGACAAGGTAAAAGATGAGGGGCCAGGCCACCAGGCTAATCCGGGTGGCCACAAAGGAGCTGCTGAAGATCAGCCGTGAAGGTATCCAAACGACGAGAAACCCGAGGATAAGGCGCCAATCGATCAGCAGAAGGCCGCCAACGCCAACCGTATTGCCACGCCCACCGGCCCACCTCATCCAGATGGACCACCGGGTACCGGCAACCGCCGCCAACAGGCCTAGGGCCACCAGAGGCTCCTCTCCACCGGCGGCTCTCACCAGAAGGACGATGCTCAACCCTTTGGCCAACTCCATCAGGAAGACCAGCAAACCAGCCCAACGCGCCACGCTCAGGGCCGTATTGGTCACCCCCAGATTCCCACTGCCTAAAAGGCGAAGATCTTTACCCGTAACCCACTTCGTTATCAACCAGGCTTCCGGGATTGATCCGATCAAATAGCAGGCTGCC
>JAUVOB010000266.1 GCA_030599405.1 Chloroflexota bacterium
CAGCTAAGATGATTCAGCGCGGAGCGGCAGATGTGATGCTTGCCGGAGGCAGCGAGGCGCCGATCCTGCCCGTCGCAATTGCTGGCTTCAATGCAACCGGTGCAATCTCCACCTATAATGAAGATCCGGTCAAGGCGTCACGGCCGTTTGACGCCGAGCGAGATGGATTTGTTGTTGGAGAAGGCGCTGCCTTAGTGGTGCTAGAGGAATTGGAACACGCGCTGAACAGGAATGCCCGGATCTATGGAGAGATGCTTGGCTACGGGACCAGCGCTGACGCCTATCATATCTCAGCTCCAGATGAAAACGGCGCCGGCGCGGTCAGAGCGATCCAGAGCGCCCTCGAGGATGCAGGCATATCACCGGCCGATGTGGACTATATCAATGCTCATGGCACTGCCACCAGGCTAAACGATAAGAGCGAAACCGCTGCGATAAAAAAGGTGTTTGGAGAGTTAGCCTATCGCATCCCTATCAGTTCAACCAAGTCTAGTCACGGTCATCTCCTCGGAGCGGCTGGCGCTCTTGAGGCGCTCATCTCCATTAAAGCGCTCAACGCCTCGATGATACCTCCCACAATCAACTATGCGAATCCGGACCCCGAATGCGACCTGGATTACGTGCCTAATCGATATCGTGAGAGTGTGATTGACATCTTACTCTCGAATAGCTTTGGTTTTGGGGGTCACAACGCGGCCATAGTAATTGGGAAATACACGAGTAGCAGGCCAATGGATATAGAGTGAGATGCTGACCCATCTCGCCATCCTCGGGTTTCAGTTACGCATCTTGCTTTTACCAGATTAGTCTTCTTCTGCTTCCGCTTGGACGGATTTTGGTTCCTGCGTCCCAATCCGATTAAGTTTCGTACCTAACTGGCTCTCAGTACCCTTCATGCTTTCATTTACATGGGGGTACGCCAGCCAAACCAATGCCAGGCCGAACCATGCGCCTGTGAATGCACGGAGTAGGGGTGTGCTTTCCCGGAGCGGCAATACGTTTTGAATTGTCGCTGCTATCCCGGTGGGCGCCGAGCCATCCAATGGCGTGCTCCAGTAGCTAAACAATTGGCTAAACCCATCCAAAGCGATAGGTCCCAGGCCGATAACTATGAAGAGGAGTATCGGCAAAGGTTTGATATTGATCCGATTTCGCAGCATGGCATATATCAAACCACCTACCAGGACGAAGAGATAGATACCGATGTCTCGCTGGCAGAGTGCAATCTTGTATCCCAGTTGTTCGTCACCCAAATAACGGCGAGCCGCCGTAAAGAACGCAGGCCAGTTATCCGGTTCAACGTTGCTAAATTCAGGGATATCGCCGATGTATGCCTCGAACGGCTCCAGATCGGTGCCGGCAATCTCGCGTGGGTAGGCATATTGGTCGCCAAAGAGGAAAAAAGAACGCTGGCTCATCTGGTGACAAAGGGGTGAATAGATCCGATAGATAATACGGGCCGGGGTTTCTAGGCCTGCATTCATTAGTACCGGTGCCAGGATAGGCAATCCGACGTAGATAATGGCGATGGTATTAAAGACAGCAAGCCAGTGCTTGCTAAGCCAATAAACCGACCGATCAATTCCAATGACCAGCGATCGTTGTCTGCCGGTCATTGGCGTCTTATCTGTCGCCATTTTTACCCTTCACCTTAGCCAACATCCTGTATCGTGCTGTCTAAGTAACCCTCAATTTGGCCTAAAGTCAGAGGACCCCGATGAATGGCGGTCACGGTTCCGTCGGGATCTACGAAGTAGGTGGTGGGGAGAACGCTGTAGCTGCTGTAAGCCGAAGCGATAGCGCTCTTTTCGTCAATGAGCGGGGTGAATGAGAGTCCCATTTCATCGTAAAAAAATTCGCGAGCTCTATCAACAGGTTCATCCTGGTCGAGGGCAAGAATGACCAGTCCTTCGTCCTGAAACTTTTCGAATGCTTCCTGGAGCTCGGGCATTTCTATTCGGCACGGCGCACACCAAGTAGCCCAGAAGTTAATAATGACCGGCTGTCCTCTGAAATCGCTTAGACTAACCCGTTCCCCATCGAAGTCATCAAGTTCAAAATCGTAGGCAATATCGCCTACGGTCAGGATTCCTCCGCTGGTTGCCTCACCAACGATCCTCGCTTCCCCTGGTTCCAACGCAGGTAGCGCCCCCACTTGTTCCAAAAGTGTTTCACCGGGTTCGGCAGGGATATCTCCCTGATCACCAAGTAATTGGTCAAGCAGATCCCCGCCAAACAGGAGCAGTCCCAAAGCCGCACCTAGGAGAAGAAAACCAACGAAAACGACGATCAAGTTTCGCCCATCTCTGGAACCCTGGTCGCCAGCGTCCAGCTCTTGATCCTGCTTCACGTGCTCATTCATGGGTCTCTGTTAGTTGAATACAGCTACTAACTTGTCTTCCAGGTCCGCAAACCAGATAGCCAAGTCCGCGGGGACTAAGGTGTTGAACGTGGCTAGAGTTCCGTTGACCATTAGGAATCCCATGACGATAAACAGTAATCCGCTGAAAAGCTGAGTGGTATGCAAATGAAGGGGGACGACACGCTGTCTACCTGGAGCCGTGTAAACCCATAGTCCGACGCCCAGGATCGCCAGCACCAATAACCCGTACTGATGGACAGCGGTGAATTCCTGGTTGTCGAAATAGGCGAAGTTGTTAAAGGCATAGCGACCGATACCGACGAGGATGAGCCGAATAGCCAGGGCCCAAATCAGTCCGATGATCATAGCGTGTGTCGAGACGGTCCAGCCCTTGCCCCGCAACGCACGCCATAGCATGCTCTGCCGGCTGGCCCGACCAAAGAATGTAGAGACAATGATTAATGGAAGACCAAGACCAAGGGCATAAATGAAGAGTAACATCATGCCCCGTGATACGGAGGCGGTTGTTCCCGCCATCGCCAGCACAATGCCCAGGATAGGACCTATGCAACTGGTCCATCCGACGGCGAAGGTCATTCCAAAAAAGTAAGATCCGCCAAGACCAGTGTTTCGGGTTCTTTCTTCCTGCTGTTGCTGCACTCCTGAGAAGCCTTTTCCCATGAGGCTCATCACACCAAAGACGATCACCAAGGAACCGGCGAGCAGCATGATCAAGGACTGATTCTCTCGCAATATCCGTCCTATAGCGGAAGCGCCTGCTCCCATAATGCTGAAAACGGTAGCCAGGCCAAGCATAAAGACGATCGTGTTCAGGGCTATATGCCTGCGACCACTTTGGAATGCGAAAGCGAAATAGGCAGGGAGAATGGGTAAGGTGCACGGAGAGGCAAAGCTCATTATGCCACCAATTAGGGCCAATGTGGCCAAAACAGTAAACGGTTGATTGGCCATCGGGTTGAAAACCGATTCTTGTGATGTAGACTGGGTAATCGTGCCGACAACGAGAAAAATCACTACAAGAGCCACGATACCCAGAACGATCAACTGTAACGGCGATAGAGAACGCAAAGGCCCTCTAAGAGATCCCAACAGATTCCACCTCCACCGTGCTAAATAACTCGCCACAGTTCTCCTCTAGAAACATGGACGTCACTTTAACAGAAGCTGCAATAAACAACGTAAATAATC
>JAUVOB010000182.1 GCA_030599405.1 Chloroflexota bacterium
ACATGGGTAACAATGTGTACCCGTTCAGAGCGGGCGAGGTGCTACGATCCTATGTGTTACGGCAACGAGAGGGCGTGACCATGAGCGCAAGCCTGGCGACTGTTGTGGTAGAGAGAGTCTTCGACGGCCTGGTCATGCTTATCTTCGTCTTTGCCGCTTTGCCTCTTGCTCCTCTGGCGAGTGGCAACTTTCGCAACGTGGTTATTGTAGCCAGCATTTCTTTCTTTGGGGCGCTATTATTCTTTTTTGCTCTGGCCGCCATGCCGGAGCGGGCAAACCGTTTTGCCGAGATCGTGGTAAATGCTTTCTTGCCGGACCGGATCCGCCGGCCAATCCTTGATATGACCGCTCGATTCTTAGAAGGCCTTGAATCGCTGCGAAGCTTTCGCAGCGTCCTCTTGATCTTCCTTACGTCGTTAGTAATCTGGTTGCTGGAAACGGTGAAATATTGGTTCATCATGCAAGCCTTCCCATTCGAGGTCACATTTTTCGCCTTGATGTTGATGAACGGCGTTGTCAATCTGGCTACTACCATTCCTTCTGCGCCTGGGTATATCGGCACATTTGATGCGCCTGGAATCGCCGTCTTGAACTTGTACGGCGTGGAGCTTGCTTTGGCCACGGCTTATACCCTTGTTCTCCATGCGGCCCTCTGGCTTCCCATCACGCTTCTCGGAGTCTACTACATGATCAAGGAGGGTTTAGGCTGGTCTGACTTCGACCGGGCGACGAAGCAAGTATCACAAGGAGAATCAGCTTCATGAATATCGCCGTGATAGGCGCTGGCATCGCTGGACTGTCGGCCGCATATGATCTGTTGGATGCCGGAAATTCGGTCACGATTTACGAGGCAAACGGCTACAGCGGAGGTCTGGCAGCTGGATTTCGCGATGAGAATTGGCAGTGGCCCTTGGAACATTACTACCACCATCTTTTTCGCCAGGACAAGGCAATCATCAACCTGGTTCGTGAAATTGGCATGCAGGACGAGCTCTTCTGGCCTCGCCCGATCACCTCCGTCATCCATGATGGTCGGATAGTGCCCTTCGACTCGCCGAAGGCGTGGATTACATATCCAGGTTTTAACCTTGTTGACGTAGCCCGGTTTGGCCTTGTAAGCGCCTATCTGCGCTTCACCAATCCTTGGAAGGAACTGGAGAAGCAGACGGCCGATGTGTGGCTTCGACGCTGGTATGGGGACAAGATCTACGACACCGTCTGGAAACCGCTTCTGATTGGAAAGTTTGGCCCCCACTACCAGGAGGCCAACATGGCCTGGATGTGGGCCAGGCTCCACGTCAGAAGTCCACGCCTGGGTTATTTCAGAGGGGGCTTTCAATCCTTTGTCGACTCGCTGGTTTCGGCCGTGGAGTCGCGCGGAGGCCGGATCGCGCTCGAAAGTCCTGTACGAGCCGTCGAATCCCTGGCGGATGGCACCCTGTCCTTGAGCCTGGAAGGAGATCACGATGTCGTGGACCAATGCCTTGTCACGACCTCGCCCGCTTTGTTTAGTCGCATAGCGGATCAGCTACCCGGTGAGTACCTCGGCAAGCTAAACGATTTGAAGAGTATGGGCGCCGTCGTCCTTGTCCTTGCCCTCAAGGCTCAGCTCATGAAGGAGACCTACTGGCTCAATATGCCGGCGAAATCACACGACAAGAAAGGGGATGATATACCTTTCCTCGCCCTTGTTGAACATACAAATTACATTGACCGCAAGTATTACGGCGGTGATCACATCGTCTACTGCGGAGACTATGTCGTGCCCGATCACGAATACTTTGACATGAGCGACCAGCAGCTTGAATCATTGTTTGTCAGTCCCTTAACGAGGATCAATCGTGATTTCAGCACCAGTTGGATACGCAAGAGCTGGGTATTTCGAACCCGATATGCCCAGCCAGTTCCGGAGGTCAACCATTCGCAAAACATTCCGGATCTGCGTACACCAATAAAGAACCTATTCTTCGCTAGCATGAGTCAGGTTTACCCCTGGGATCGTGGGACTAATTACGCAGTGGAAATCGGGCGAAAGGCTGCTAGCATGATGATCGAAGGGTGATCATTGATTTGGAGTGGCTGACATCGCGCGAGCAGTGGATATAATCTTTGTCTGGAGGACATAATATGAAAATTATCGTAGTAGGAACCGGTTTCGTAGGTCTCACCCACGCGGCTGTCTGCTCTGAGTACGGACATCAAGTATACGCATACGATATCGATGAGACCCGTATAGCCGCCTATCAGACCGCCCAGCGTGAGAACATTGAGAAATATGTGAATGAGCCTGGGCTTGCCGCAATTATCGCCGAGAACCTCGATCGCTACATCTTCTTCACCACGGATATCACGTCTGAGATCCATGACGCTGACGTGATTTTCATGTGTTTAAACACACCACCCAACCTGGACGGTTCGACGGATTTAAGCTACTACCTGAACGCTGTCCACCACCTGGGATCGCTGCTCTCCAAGCGAGACTCATCGCAACGGGTATTGCTAGTCAACAAGAGCACCGTGCCGATAGGCTCTGTGCGCATGCTTCAGCAGGTTCTAGAAGAGATCGGAGTTGAGAACTTTGGTGTTGCCTCAAACCCTGAGTTCCTTCCCCAAGGAAATGCTGTGGAATCGTCTCGCAAACCCGACAGAGTGGTTGTAGGCGCCGACACGGAGGAAGATCTCGAGATAATGAAACGGGTTTACCCCCAATTTGTAAACCATGTTCGCATACGATATATCGAGACTACACCCGAATCGGCCGAAGCCATTAAATATATGGCCAACTCTCTGTTACTAACCTATATATCATTTTGGAACGGCGTAGGAGGCCGGTTGGCGGAAACGTATACCAATATTCTCATGGAGGATCTAAAACTTGGCGTCACCTCCGATGCACGCATCAGCACATGGGGATCTTACGTTAGTAATGGCGCCGGAGGTAGCTGCTTCGGAAAGGATATCCAGTCCTTGATTTACCAGCTCAATCAAAGCGGGCGTTCGACAGATTTGCTTCAGGCCGTCTACAACATCAATGAGTACCAGAAAACGTATCTGATCGACAGGGCAGTCCACGAAGCCGGTTTTAACTTCAATAATAAGTCGGTTGCCTTGCTTGGCCTGGCCTTTAAGAAACACACCAATGACATGCGCGATTCTTCGGCGCTAAAGGTGGTGGAATCCCTGCTAGCCCGAGGGGTATCCTCTATCCGCGCCTACGACCCACTGGCAATGGATGAGGCCAAGCACTGGTTCAATCCGGAGCATAATCATCTGTTTGAGAGGATCACTTACTACGAATCACCAAGAGAGGCGATTGAAGGAACAAATGCTCTCTTCATCTCCACGGATTGGGAAGAATTTCGTGGACTCTCTGGAACTATCGAGAGAACCGCAAAGCCACCATATCTGATTATTGACGGAAGGCGAATGATTCCTGACTTTGATGCCCTGGTCTCCAAGGGTTATGAATACCTTTCGGTTGGAGGGCAGCTAATGCAATCCGTAACAGAGGGTGAAGATAGTCAAAATGGCCAGAGATTGGCCAGCGCCGATCAGGAGATACTACGGAATACGATTTGAAGATCGTCACAGAGTGAGCGTATCATTGCTCATCAAGCATCTTCCGGCGTAAGTCAGCGCTAGCCTGGAAGGCATGATCTGTCTTTTGGGGGGAGCGTCAACAACCAGGCCGATGCTGCAACTGTCTGGAGCACACGCTGCTCTAGTAATGGGTCAGGCTCCCATCCTTCCTGGAACGCTCGACGGCGTAATGAAACACCACGAGGGAGGTGGGGAATAACACGATCGTGAATCCTAGTAGCACCAAAAGGTCAGGCAGCAGCTCTGACCAGGAAGCACCTGCGAGAAGGGAGAGCCTCATCGCCCTCACCGCGTAAGTTACCGGCACCATGGCGGAGAATACTCGAAGCCATGGTGGAAGGATCGCCACGGGATAGTAAATTCCCCCGACTAGACTAGCAAACGAACTAAATAAGGCGGTGATCGCTTCACCCCTCTTCACGACCATGATTATACCCGCGGCTATAATGCCGATGCTTGCGAAGGCAAGGATTGACAGAACCAGACTGACCAGAGCCCCGAGATAATTGGCTCCCTCAAGATCTAGGGTGAAAAGCAGCGTACCAAGTAAAAGATAGATGATGACTCGGAAGGTCGTAAATACGTAGCTCCAGGTAGCCGAGCCTATGATGATGATTGACACGGGCACGGGCGTCATAACCATTGCTTCCAGCGTTCCCGTCATCTGAGATTGGCGCAGAGCCCTGGCAAAACCTCCCAATCCTAAGGTAAAGTATCCGTTGAAAGCGATGCCTATGATCACAAATGAGAAGTAATCGACATCATATTCATCCAGGTATGGGGAGGCAGCGGCGCCAAACAGTTCGGAGACGAAAAAGAACGTGAAGGCGCTGAAGAAGATGCCGCTGAAACTCAGCAGAAAGGACAACCGGTAGCTCAACTCTGTTCTAAAGTCTCTTACCAGAAACGCCCAAAGCAGTCGAAACATTCTGACTATCTCACCAATCCGCGCTCGAAAACCTCAATCACTGACTACCTGGACCTCGTCTTCTTCCGATGGTTCCTGCGCTGTAAAGTGCCTGAATACTTCTTCTAGACTCGGGGGGTGTCCTTCGATGCTGTAAACCGTCACCTGGTACTGGCGTAAACGGTCCAGTAGAGCTGTCAGGATGCCATCCTCCTCACCCGCCTGAAACAATAGGTTCAGATGACCGTTTGTCG
>JAUVOB010000018.1 GCA_030599405.1 Chloroflexota bacterium
CACCAACAATCGCATGGAGCTTCAGGCGGCGATAGCTGCTTTCCAAGCCCTCACTCGGCCGTCAGAGGTCGAATTCCACACGGACTCAGAATACCTGCGACAAGGTATCACGACCTGGATCAACAACTGGGAAGCGAGTGGATGGCAGCGAAAAGGAAAACCCGTCGCAAATGCCGATCTTTGGCAGATCCTGAATGAGCTGGTGAAGGACCACGATGTTGAATGGCATTGGGTAAAGGGGCACGGCAGCGATCCACTAAATAGAAGGGCGGATGCTTTAGCGAGGAAAGCAAGACTGGACGGGGCATACATCGCACCTCTTCCAGAAAACGTCGCTAGAATATTTATTAAAGGTACATGCAAAGGCAATCCTGGCCCAGGAACGTGGGCAGTGGTGCTTGAGCAAGGTGATGACACAGAGCAATTCAGCGGAGCTGTTGAAAAGACTACGAACAATAGGATGGAACTGACTGCTGCGATCGCGGGGATTAGTAGAATCCCTGAAAACGAAGCGGTACAGGTGATCACTGCCTCCGATTATCTCTATCAAGGAGCCACGCGTTGGATTCACGGCTGGACAGATCGAAACTGGACGAAGCGAGACGGCAAGCCGGTCAGCAACAAGGATCTGTGGATTGAATTGAACAGTCTGCAAGGCAATCGAGAGGTTGGCTGGCACAGTGCAAAGTTCTATTCAAAATCACCACCTCCGGGCCTGGAAGAGGTGAAACGGCTTGCGAACGAAGCAAAGAAACTGCTTTAGGAACGTCATGGCGCAGATAGATTACGAAGATGTCTTGTATGGTATCGGGTTTTTTCCACTGTTCGGAGGAGTAAGCGGCACCGATTGACATTTATCACCGTGTTGGTAAAATGCCCCGGAGTTTAGCCGAAGTGGCGAAATAGGCAGACGCGCTACGTTCAGGGCGTAGTGAGCTTTATGCTCATGTGGGTTCGAGTCCCACCTTCGGCATTTTTTGGAATGGCCCAGGTACATTACCTGGGCTGTTTTGTTATTCAAAAGATCGATCTGCAAGCTGTTTGAGAATCAGCCCGCAATCTGTATAATCACGGCCCATATGTCAGTTAGAGGGGTCCCCTAATGAATATTGTCATTGTTACAAGCCTTGTTGTTGCAGCCACGATCATCGTCGGAGCCCTGATTGCTTTTCTCGTTTTCCAGCTGAGTAAGGCGGTCCGGAAAGAGCTATATGCCGTAGAGTTGCAGAGAAGCCAATACAATCAGGCTCTTACTGTAGGGCATAAAATTACGGTGGATGCCAATCCCGATACTCAACTGAAGGAAGCCAGGTTGATAGCCGCAAAGAATGCGGCAAGTCTGCCAAGAAATGCAAATGTTAGTATTGGGAGTTTTGGGTCGGATAAACAACCGACGGCGTCAGATGGTATAGCTGCGGACCCCGTGTCGGCGGTGAAAATCGCCCAATTTCATACTTGGCAGGGATTAGCGCCTGGAGCGTCTTCGGCCAAGTCCACTGCTAAGCCAGCATTGGCGCCTACTCAGACGGCACCCCCGGCCAAGAGCGCAGGCGACCTAGTCCCGGGAAAGGACTACTTGCATATCGAGATCTCTGATGATATGGCGCCGGCCGAGATTCGAAAGGCGCGCATCGCTAACGCAAAAGCCAAATCGGCAGCAATTAAGGCACTAGGCACCATGCCGACCCCGGCCCCATCCGAAGCAAAATCGCAGCCGGCCGCCGTCGAAGAAGCGCCCGAGTCCTCTGCGGCTGATGCTATTCCCACCGCCGCTGTTAGTGAACCAGTTGCAGGCGTTGACTACGTTGTTATCGAGATAACCGACGACATGGATCCGGCTGATGTACGGAAAGCGCGTATAGCCAATGCGAAAGCTAAATCTGCGGCGATGAAAGCTTATAAACAAGCAGGCGGCTAGGGGCAACCGATCACAGCTGGACGCAGCACGTTCCGCATATCTTCAATCGTCGAAGGCAGACGGATTAGATTCATCGACACTAGATCTCTAGTTGCGTGAGGTTATGGTTTACAAAGGCGGAGCCAGGGGAGGGATCGCTAGACCACATCACGTTGTTGTGAGCTGGTTGTTTCCTTGATCCTTTGTAGTGCCATCTGAGCGCCCTTGACGAACAACCGGTTACCGATTGCTTAACCTATATTGCCCCATCTAGTCCCAATAGATGAGGTTGCGATGTCCATGATGCGCATCGCTCTATCTCTGTTCGTCGCCCACCTGCGGCTATGCTAAAATCATCGGGTTATGTTAGTAGACTATAGAGTTCGCCAAAGGGAGTATTTGCTCTCTATTAGCCGGGCGTTGACATCGGAATTGGACCTGAGCGACGTTCTCCGAATTATCGTTCAGGCCTCCGTGGATTTCATTTCCGGACGCGCGGGAGCAATCGTGTTGGCCGATCCGAGCGATAGCGTATTTCGAATTGCGGCGATATATGGCCTTCAGCGCGATCACTTCGAGCGATTTGCTCCGATGCTATCTGGATTGCCGTACAAGGCTGGAGAGGAACAGGAAGCCATTCCGGAACTGACGAGGCGGATGCAGCGTGTCGCAAAAGCGGCCGAAATCGGCGTCACCCAGGTTCTGCGCCTTCCAATGTTAAGTGGCGATGCTCTGATCGGTATGATCTATGTGTTTCAAGCGAGTAACTACAGAATCAGCAGCGACGCATCGAATCTCCTTCAAAGCTTCGCTGATCAGGCCGCTATCGCTGTTAAAAATGCCAGACTCTACCAGGAAGTAATAGATGAGAAACAGAGGTTAGATGCGATCTTAGAGCAGAGCGCTGATGGCGTAATGATTCTCGATAGGCAATTGAGAATTGATAGATTTAACCCTTCCTTGAGTAGAATGACAGGTAGTGCTCGTGAGGATGTTATTGGTCGATATCACCGTGATGTTATCCGGTGGCATAAATTGCGAACGGAGCTAACACTTGAGACAGCCATAGTCGATGGTTGGCCTCTACCAGGGGGCGCTCATCTTTATGTTGAAGGTGATTTGAAGCGGACCGACCGCGAAAACACAAGTCTTGGCATAACCTATGCCCCACTTCTAAATAGCCGTGGCGCAATGACAAACATCATTGCCAATGTAAGAGATTTAACAAGGTACCGACAGGAAGAGGAGCTACAGAAGACATTTATCTCGGTAGTTAGTCACGAGCTGAAGACGCCAGTATCCATCATAAAGGGCTATGCCGGAACACTTCGTCGTAAAGACGCGAAATGGTCGCCTGGTCTTCTTGACGAATATGCCGCTGTTATAGAAGAAGAAGCCGACAGACTGACTGGCCTAATAGATAATTTATTGGAAGCGTCGCGACTACAATCCGGCGCTTTCCGACTTGAGCTAACTGATGAAGTGTCGTTGCCGAGGCTGGTGACCGATACAGCCGTCCGCTTTGAAAGCCAAACCGATATCCATGAATTCAGAATCAACTTCCCAGATGACTTCCCATTGATTACCGGCGATGAAAGGCGGTTGGTGCAAGTCCTGAATAATCTTATCAACAACGCGATAAAGTACTCGCCGGATGGTGGATATGTTGACATAACCGGACATACGCATGCGGACTATGTCACCGTATCGATTCAGGATCAGGGAATCGGAATTCCTGAACATGAGAAGCACCGGATATTTGACAAGTTCGCCAGGCTAGATAACGCGCTAAGTCGAAAGACGGAAGGGACCGGCCTGGGTCTCTTCCTAACCAAAGCTATTGTCGAGGCCCACGGGGGAAGCATTTGGTTCAGCAGTAACGACAATTCACATGGTAGCGGCAATCCTGGCACAATATTTACTTTCTCTATCCCCAGAGATAAGCACTTCATCAAGCATCGCTAGGACCGGAGCTCTTACTTCGGTTAACTAACAGAATCTACGGAGAAGTAATGAGAACACAGTTAACTTGCCCTGCTTGCCAGACACAATATGCCGCGGAGGTACACCAAATTGTGGACGCGGGCCAAAATCCAGAGCTTAAGGAAGCATTGATATCGGGGTACTTAAACGTGGCCCAATGCCCGTCGTGCGGAGCAGTTACGCAAATCTCGGGACCGATCCTGTATCATGATCCAGAACATGAGTTGTTTATGGTACACGTGCCTGTGGAGATGGGTATCGCTGCTCAAGATCAGGAACAACTAATTGGCAGAATGATACAGCAAGCGATGGATAACTTGCCGCCATCAGAACGGCGCGGTTACATGTTTCAGCCACAGATGATACTGAGCATGCAGACGTTTATGGAGAAGGTTTTTGAAACTGAGGGAATTACGCCGGAGATGCTTGCCAGGCAACGAAGTCAGTCGGAATTACTTCAGAAGATGATTGTGGCTGATAAGGATACACTCAACCAGCTGATCCGCGACGATCAAGAGATGATTGACGAGACATTCTTTGCCATGCTCAGAGCGATGAAGGAAGCGGCCGATGGATCTGCTGATGAGGCTATTGCGCTCAAGCTGACTAACGTTCAGGCTCGTCTCTATCGCGAGACCGACATTGGTCGCAGACTGGAGAGACAGCAGAGTGCTCTACACGTGTTTAGCCAGGAAGTACGGAAAGCTAATGGATTAACACCTGACCTGCTCCTGAAGCACGTTCTCGCGAATCGAAACGATGAATCGGTTGTCATTGCCCTAATCATGGCCGGGCAGAACGCCTTCAATTACCAATTTTTCTTGTTATTGAGCGAGCGTATTGAAAAGCGACAGAAAGCAGGCATAGACGTCAGCGAACTATTATCATTGAGGGAAAGTCTTCTTAACATCCAACAAGAGATGGAAGAAAGATCAAAGGAAGAACTTGAGAAGGCACAAAAAACACTGCTGACGATTCTTGAGTCCAGCGACAAAGTTTCCTCGGTCAAGGCAAACCTTTCAAATATCGATGACACGGTTTTGTACATATTGTCTGCCGGCATTCAGCAGGCAGAACAGCAAGGGGATACGGAGCAGGCTGTAGCTTTGCAGGAGATCCAGGCAATCATTGCTAACGAGGTGGAACAGCAGGCTCCTCCAGAGATCCGGATGGTAAACCGTCTGGTTCGAGCCCAAAACCTTGAAGAACAGCAGAATATTCTTGACGAGAATGGCGATCTCATCAGGCCCGAACTCGTCCAGGTACTCAACCTACTGGTTGAGGATGCCGAGAATCGTGGGCAAGAAGAATTAAGGGAAAGGCTGCAGACCATCAGTGGCCTGATTGAGTCGCGTCTTGGTTCTTAGTGGGGTTCGTTCTCCAAACGAAAGCCGTGTCCACGGACTGTAACGACATATTCGTAGTCGTCTAGCTCCTCCAGCCGATCGCGTAGGCGGCGGACCAGGGCGTCAATCGCCTGCTCAGTGACGCCGATTCCGCCCGTTCCTGGCCAGACAACATCGACGATTGAGTCCCTGTCTACTACGGCTCCTCTGGCATCGTATAGTTTCTCAAGCAGACGGAATTGAGCGAGACTAAGGGGTGGCTCGAGAATCTTGTCCCCGATATTTACTGCTCTTTGCTGCTTATCTAGCTCAAGATTACCTTCGGGCACAATCTCCTCCACGGTCAATGGGACCGTGGCATCGGTGCCAATAAATAGCAATTTTACACAGAGGGCGATCTGGATTTCGTCACCATCCCGAATTGGGGATGAGCCCTTTACTTGAACTCCGTTTAGGTGCGTTCCGTTCTTGCTATCAAGATCGTATAACACATCACGACTGTTCTCCTTGATAATCTTGGCGTGATAGCGCGAAACCTGGCGCTCTGGCAGCATGATTTGGCAATCAGCTCCGCGACCGATGACGAACTCATCCGTATCTATCGGCCATCTTTCGCCGGATAACTGGCCTTCACGAGCAATCAAAACTGGTGTATCGTTCATGACTAAACCAACCTTTGCCGTGACCCTTGATCAATACGGGTTTGAATTCTACAAAGTAGATTATAATAGGATCGGCACAAAACGCTGAACGAATTTGCCATGTTGATAAGCTTAGACAGTGGAACTATTTTACGCGATCGTTATCGGCTTACCCACATTGTGGGTCAGGGCGGGATGGGCTACGTCTATCGCGCAGAAGATACACGTCTGCCAGGACGCCTCTGTGCCATCAAAGAAGTTAAGATCGAAGCATCGGCATCTCCAGAGATGCGAAAGCAAGAGCAAAGTCAATTCCTGCGTGAAGCCAGCCTGCTAGCCCAACTTGACCATCCCAATCTGCCAAAGGTCTCTGATTTCTTTACGGATTCCGGTCGAGACTACCTAGTAATGGATTTTGTACCGGGTAAAGATTTAAAGCAACTTATAGATGAGAGCCGGGTATCAGGTCAGATGTTGGATATAAACCTGGTTATGAACTGGGCGGACCAGCTTCTTGACGCCATTATCTATTTACACCAACAGGATCCTCCGGTGTTGCATCGTGATATTAAACCCGCCAATATCAAACTGACACCCGACAACCGATTGAAGCTAGTGGATTTCGGCTTAGCGAAACTTCTCGCGACCGACGATTCCCGGACAATTACCGTTATTCAAGGTCGTGGGACTGCCTATTACACGCCTCTAGAGCAGTATGGCGCTGAGAGCGAACATACCGATGTAAGGTCTGACATTTATGCTTTGGGCGCAACTCTCTTTCACCTTCTTGCTGGCCAACCTCCACCAGAAGCGAAGGAGCGGTTCCTGAATCCAGGTTCTCTCAGATCTCTGCGCGACGTCAATCAAGATGTGACTGCTGATGTCTCTGAGACAGTTCGTTGGGCGCTCGAGATGCATCCCGACGATCGACCAGATGATGTGATCACTGTCAAAGAGGCCATAAATGGGCAAATCAATGTCCCGACGAGGATAAAAACTACCGACGAGCATGAGGGTATTGGAGAGGCGCTGAGAGCTAACTCGGTTCCGGTAGCTTTTACCATTATTCTTTTGATTCTCGCACTGGCCATAACCGTTCTTTAACCATCGATTCTTTCTTGACACATCGTTCAGCCATCGTTATATTCTGTGCGTGATCTATCGCAACTCTCTAGTTGATAGTTTTGTCTCCCGGCAACTGTTTGACGCTCATATAAGGAGGTGGCCAAGTGGCAGGCGTTACGTTTGATCATGTATTCAAGCGCTTTGGTGACTTTACGGCCGTTCGAGATCTGACCATTGAAATTGCCGATAAAGAATTTGTTGTATTCGTCGGACCATCAGGATGTGGAAAGTCTACTAGCTTGCGTATGCTTGCCGGTCTGGAGGAGATTACCGAAGGTGAGATTCTCATCGGCGACCGTGTAGTCAATGACGTTCCGCCCAAAGACCGCGACATCGCCATGGTATTTCAGTCGTATGCTCTATACCCCCACATGTCCGTTTACGATAACATGGCCTTTGGTCTAAAGTTGAGAAAGACACCTAAGTCCGAAATCGAGCGCAGGGTGAATGATGCAGCCGAGATACTTGGCATAATCGAGCTACTCGACCGGAAACCGAAGGCGCTTTCCGGTGGACAGAGGCAGCGCGTTGCAGTCGGCAGGGCCATCGTGCGAGAGCCAGCAGTATTCCTGATGGATGAGCCTTTATCCAACCTTGATGCCAAGCTCAGAGTTTCGGCCCGGGCCGAGATCTCCAAACTGCACCAAAGGTTAGAAACGACATTTATCTACGTGACTCACGACCAGGTCGAGGCTATGACGATGGGCGACAGGATCATGGTCATTCAGGATGGCATCCTGCAACAGATTGATACGCCTAGAAATCTGTACAATAAACCAAACAATATTTTTGTCGCTGGGTTCATCGGAAGCCCGAGCATGAATTTCTTCGATTCGACTTTAATCGGCGAGGAGGGAGATCTCTTTGTTGATACCGGCGATTTCCGCATTCCTGTACCCGAGAAACGAAAAGCGGTATTCGGTGATTATGCCGGAAAGGAAGTGGTTTTAGGAATCCGTCCTGAACATATTCATAGTGCAGAATTTGCGCCGCCGAGTATCAATGCGGCACCGATCACGGCAAATGTCGATGTAGTCGAGTTGCTCGGTCATGAGCTGCACCTGTTCCTTGATTCCGGTTCGAACAGCTGTGTCTCAATTGTCGACACAAGGTTAGCGCCGACCGTTGGAAGTGACGTCGATCTTGTGATCGACATAGAGCAAATGCATTTATTCGATCCGGACACGGAGTTCGCGGTGCGTTAAAGGCACGGTTTCAGTTAAGATATTAGAGGGTCGCTAGCTATGTCGCTTGCGGCCCTTTTTCTTTTTTGGCAGATGGAATTTCGAGCGTTGGATCGTCTCTCTACCTTCCTATCACATCGTTCCAGGAGAGATAACTCACAGCGTCACAAACGGCCAAATGAAAATCTTCAACTTGCTGATTGCTCTGAAGGTTCTAATATCTCAGCTCTCAAATCATCCTTTATCGCTCTCAGAAGACCCGGTGGAGCCACGAATCTGCACACCGATCGTCCTACGCGTTCAGATTGCCGTGTTTTCATAGAAGGAAGAGATGATCCCTGGTAAACTGGAGTCATGCCAGAAGCAAACTACGTGGTAGGCGACAAATTCCGATTGCATTTCGTGTGGCGGATTCCAAGCGAAGATTATCTACGTGCGATCTTTGAGGCGGAGGTGCTTCACGTTGATGACCTCTCCAACAAGTATGTTGTGCTCCTATCAGAATTTCTTGCCGGCAGACAAGAGAGTAGTGATGGGGAGATGCGATCGTTGGAGGACGTGGCTCGTGATTATTGGTCGCTGGTTGCTGGTTTAGCCGGACGAAGAATCTCTATTGCCTTCGAAGCCGATGACGGCCGGCCATTATGGCTTCGACTCGAGACCCTCACCGGGGAGCACAATTTCTTCCGACGGCTTAACGAGCTGCCGGAGAAATTCGCAGGCCAATTACCGGAGGATCACTAGGACTGGCTCGGATTAATCTCCCGCGTAGTTGGTGGTTTCAATAGTTCTTTCATCCACTGGATCCTATTATCGGGGAAAATTGCTACCTTGGAAACAGGCGCCGCCAAAGATTTGTCTGAAGCACCCCTTCCGGATCGCATTCGGACTTCAGTTCTCGAAACTCGGTGATGGCCTTTTCCCCCAAGTACGACTCGACTATTTCAGGACGCAATGTGCTGTCTTTTGCCAGATAGAACCGACCCCCGGCCCTCAGAACAATTTCATCCAATTCCGCCGCCAGCTCGATGAGCCTGCTTCTTTTCCTTCGTGTGACACGAAAATCCATTGCCAGTGAGAAACCATCGACACCATGACTGATTAGGAAGTCATCAGGCCGGTGACGCTTCAACACCGTCAGGTAATTCGCAAGGCGGCGTTTCTGACAATGACGCAATATGTCACTGAAAGCATCAAGAGCCGAGTCCTTCGCAACGAAACACTGATATTGAATCAGTCCATCGGGTCCGTACGAGCGTTTCCAATCTGGGATATAGTCGAGTAGAAAGTGGAAAGCGACATGGGGTTGGCGGAAAGTGCTGCCGTGGGTCCAACGGGATGCCCAATATTTACCGAAATTGACCAATCTTGTTCCCAGGTCGTTCATAAAGGGTCTCATCAGACGCCACATGATCGAACGGGGGATTAGCATGAATATCGTGTCGGGCTGGTGTTGATTTTCCAGGCGCATACTCTGATTAGGGTTTGGATCGCTTCCTTTTGCCAGATGATTCGCTTTATGAATCTGCCCGCGACCCAGCCTTGAGCCTCGGGCGAAAGCGTCAATCCAACCTACAAGGTAATCCGAACTATCGAGATGCTCTTCGAACTGCTCCATCATCTGTTGAAGATTTTTGCTTACCATTGCATGGACCTGGAGGATTCCTGAGTGCATCTTGGATAGCTTGAGCGTCAGGGAGGTAAATATCCCTAGCATTCCAAATCCCCCGATCGCCCCATAGAACAGTCGCTCATTCTGGTTTCGGCTGCATGTGATCACCTCGCCAGAAGGAAGCATCAGCTCGAATTCCTCGATATGATCGCCGATAGTTCCTTGCTTCCAGGCGTTCTTACCATGGATATTCATAGCGGCGCATCCGCCCAATGTGGGTTTGCTAGTCCCCGGTACCACAGAAGGCCACCACCCGTCCTCGAGCGTGTACTGCCACAACTGGGAGATAGTCACGCCAGGTTCAACCTGGATTCTTCCAGACAGCGGATCCCAGGCCAGGATACGGTTCATTCGTCTAAAATCAAGGGTGATATTTCCCTCATTCAAAGTAGCATCGCCGTAGCTGTTCCCGGCGCCGCGCATGCCAATGGTGAGGTTATTGTCATGGGCAAGTTTCAATACATCTCGAATGCCCTCGACGGTGCTGGGTCTGTAGACATATCCCATGGCGACGCTGGCTTCTCCCCAAGAAGGTACGCGCTCTAGTCGTTCAGGGGGAAGCAGGCGATTAAGATCGACAC
>JAUVOB010000339.1 GCA_030599405.1 Chloroflexota bacterium
CTTCATGAGAGGGAGGAAAAGACGTTCTGTTGCCTTACCCATCCAGAAATCTTCCATTGGTGGCTTGCCTACAACTATCGTCGGGTACACAGGATCTTTACGGCTAGTAATAGCCGTCACGTGGAACGTCGGAAAGGTGTCCGCCGGTGTATAGAAACCCGTATGGTCGCCGAAAGGACCCTCGAGTCGTTGATCTTCCGTATCGACATAGCCCTCGATCACAATCTCTGCATTGGCAGGCACCTCCAGCGGCTGTGTGACGCAATCGACAAAGCTCACTGGTTTACCTCGTAACCATCCTGCCAGTAGATATTCGTCAATACCCGGGGGTAACGGAGCGCTGGCACACCACATTTGGGCCGGATCACCTCCGAGAACAATAGCGGCCGGGATTTTGGTCTGTTCGGCTTCTCGCGCGAGGCGTTCGTGCTCAGCTCCCCCCTTATGTCGTTGCCAGTGCATAGCCGCCGTACGGTCGTCAAAAACCTGTATCCTGTACATGCCAACATTTCGTTGATTGGTAACTGGATCGCGGGTGATAACCTGCATCATGGTTATGTACCGCCCACCATCTTCAGGCCAACATTTCAGAATCGGCAGCAGGTTCAGGCTCGCCTCATCCTTCAAAATGACCTCCTGGCAGGCTCCTTGGCGGACTTTATCCGGTTTCAGACCGACGGCTCGAAGGGCACTAAATAACTCGGCTGCTCGGCTTAATGTATTGCCCATCCCTTCAGGTAGTCGCATATCGATCAAGGCAGATAATTTTTCGTTGAGCTCTTCTAGATTCTTAACGCCAAGCGCCATCGCCATACGTCGTTCACTACCAAGGGCATTAATGAGTACAGGTGTATCGAATCCTTCTACATTCTCGAAGAGTAATGCTTTATTCTCGTTATCGTCGCCCTTTGAAAGGCGATCGGTGATTTCGGTTATCTCAAGATCGCGGCTGACCTGAACTGATACGCGTTTTAACTCACCTTCGTCGTCAAGACGGTTGATGAATTCTGATAGGTCACTGTATGCCATGATATCGGATCCTAAGGTGTTGCTTAGCTGCCATCAAATTCCGACAGACAATAAGCTGTCCAATTATTGGAGATAGGCTCACTCCCAAAGATTCCAATTAGGATGGTTTGGAGAAAGCCTTCATATCGTTCAAAATGTTTTGAAACTTCGTTTGTATTTTATCATGTGCTCACCAGTATGCCAGTGGATCACAGACGTTCTGAATGAGTATTTGTTCATAGGAATAGGGCCAAAGACCGAATTGACGAAGCCTGAATGCGAATTACATCTAGCCTCACATGCGAAACGTTCCATAACGCATTGATGGGAATGTGGCGTTGAGGGTAACCGAAAACGCCAAGCCCAGGGCGATTCTGGTCTGAGCCGGGTCAAGTATTCCATCATCCCATAATCTGGCGGAAGCGTAGAAAGGATCACTTTCTCGCCGGTATTGATCTAGGACCGGTCGTTTGAAATCAGTTTCGGCAATTTTCTTATCTTCATCTGAGGGGGCGTCAAGCCTATCCAGAACTCGATCCCTTCCCACAGTCCACAGAGTATTAGCAGCCGATTCACCACTCATAACACTTATCCGGCTATTGGGCCAGCTAAATAGAAATCGCGGATCATAGGCTCGCCCAGCCATCCCGTAGTTGCCGGCGCCATGGCTAACGCCGTGAAGGAGAGTGATCATTGGTACGTTGACGTTGCTGACCGCCATAACCATTTTTGCGCCATCCTTAGCAATCCCTTCATTCTCGTACTTTTTGCCAACCATGAAGCCAGCGATGTTTTGGAGGAAGAGCAGAGGCGTGCCTCTCTGACCACAAAGTTGGATAAAATGTGTGGCTTTCAGTGCAGATTCGCTGAATAACAGGCCGTTATTGGCTACTATGCCGACGGGAATACCCATGATGTGTGCGAAACCGCATACGATGGTCGTACCATAACGGGCTTTAAACTCGCTTAGTCTCGAGCCATCTACCAAGCGAGCGATAATTTCTCGTACGTCGTAGGTCACTCGAGGGTCAGCTGGAATGACCCCATACAATTCCTCCGGATCATAAACCGGCGACTCCGCGTTTTGCATGACCACGGAAACTGATTTGCGGCGGTTTATTTGGGCAACGATGTCGCGGACCTTTTCCAAAGCCTGCTGCTCGTTGACGGCGAAGTGATCGGCAACACCGCTTAGACGGGTGTGAACATCTGCACCACCGAGATCATCGGCCGAGACTTCTTCTCCAGTAGCGGCTTTCACGAGCGGTGGTCCAGCTAGAAAAATGGTGCCGTTCCCCTGTACGATAACAGTCTCATCGGACATCGCCGGTATGTACGCACCACCAGCTGTACAAGATCCGAGCACGGCCGCAACCTGGGTTATTCCTTTGCCAGACATGCGAGCAATGTTGAAGAAGATCCGGCCGAAATGTTCCCTGTCAGGAAAAACGTTCGCCTGTAAGTGTAGAAAAGCGCCCCCAGAATCGACCAGGTATATGCATGGCAGATGATTTTCCTCTGCGATGTACTGGGCGCGGACGTGTTTTTTTACCGTCTCCGGATAGTAAGTTCCGCCTTTTACGGTTGGGTCGTTGGCGATTATCATGACCTCTATTCCAGAGACGCGGCCGATTCCTGTAGCAATGCCAGCGCCTGGAGCTTCACCTTGATACATATCCCAGGCTGCTAAGGGCGAAAGTTCAAGAAAAGGGCTCCCAGGATCAACCAGGGCTTCGATCCGTTCTCTTACTAAAAGTTTCCCTCGCTTGCGCTGACGGCTGATGACACGATCTGGGCGATCGTATGCGGCCGACCGCTGGCGTTCTCTCAGTTGATCAGCAAGTCTCAGGTTCGCTTCTCGATTCTCCCGAAATTCAGCGCTATTTACATCTAGTCGGCT
The DNA here is from genome assembly GCA_030599405.1 of Chloroflexota bacterium. Lineage (GTDB taxonomy): Bacteria > Chloroflexota > Anaerolineae > Promineifilales > Promineifilaceae > UBA11865. The sequence goes on from JAUVOB010000339.1 coordinate 2,909, forward strand.
GTTTATTTGTGTCATGGAAATTCCTTGCCCTATTTCGCGTTGTTGTTTTGGGCTAGAATGGCTGAGCAGATCGTAC
>JAUVOB010000400.1 GCA_030599405.1 Chloroflexota bacterium
CAAACACAATACCAATCACGCTCCGAGCTTGCCAAAGAGAAGGGTTTTCCCGATGTCCCACTCTGGGTATTACAACCGTACTATATCAAGTCTGCTACTATCTCTCTCTGTCATAGCAGGATAGCATCATTCATAATGGGTGACCTCATTCCGATAGAGACTAGGCAAATAGGGCATCGCGCAGTAACCAGGTTTTTTCAGCTTATTAAAAGGAACGAGTCGTGTTAATATTAATTGATCCTACGGTCATCATACCCTCGCTGCTAATTTCGATAACCTACTTGATTGCTTCTCGAACCATAATCAAGTACTTGCCAAAACCACAACCTCATTCTCACGGATTTATTCATTCCCAATTTGAGGCGAGTGATTCAATCAAGAGTCGGCGACGACGAGGTGAACATTAGTAACGAACGATTATTGATGAACTATTTATAACGAGTTCCCTCCTAAGCGGTGACTGTGAGTTAATCCCTCATAATGGTCAGGAGGAACCATATGCAGGGTTCCCCGAAAGGGTGAGAGGTGAAGAATCGCCTACTGGATTTCCAGTAGGCGATTCTTTTTTTGGCTTTCTTCTTATTTTTAGATGAGCGCTGTTGCCGTGACTCCCGGATCCTGGCACAATCTGTCCATCATGTCGCAGACCACAAAGATCATACGCCGCAGATATCTCCGCGAACAGAAAACATCCCGGGGTCGACGGTTTGCTGCCCGGGCAATATTGGTGACGCTGATTGGTTTCACCTTTGTAGTTGGGGGGCTGGCGCTCCTGACTCTTGGATCAGTGGCAGCAATCTATGATTTCTTCACCAGTGGATTGCCCGATTTCAGCGAGATAGAGAAGCTCGGTCAAGATACGGAGACCACATTTGAAACCACGAAGATCTTCGCTTGGGGCAGTGACAATAATCAAGATGGCGTTCGCGATCTTGACCTCATTTACGAAGTCATCGATCCGCTCGGCGGAGATCGCGAGTGGATAACGCTGGATGAGATGTCTCTGGCGATTGTAGATGCTACCGTGGCGATCGAGGATAAGACCTTCTGGACTAATCAAGGATTCGACCTGGAGGGAATTGGCCGGGCTTTTTACGAGTATGTGCTAGAAGGTGGTCAGATCCAAGGGGGTTCTTCGATCACCCAACAGCTCGTTAAGAATACCCTTATTGAAGAAGAACGGCGTGTAGTTGGGGAGGAGGTAGGCTACGATGATTATCGTCGGAAAGTTGAGGAGTTGCTTCTCGCTCAACGGATCTCCCAGGTTTATTCCAAAGAACAGATATTGGAGTGGTATATAAATACCAATTTCTATGGCAACCTGGCATATGGCATTGAGGCGGCCGCAAAGGTTTACTTTGACAAGCCATCATCCCAGTTGAATCTTGCAGAAGCGGCTATGTTGGCCGCTATACCTCAATCTCCTGCTTTCAATCCTATCGACAATCCGGAACTGGCTAAGGTTCGTCAGGAGCTGGTATTGGAATCGATGTTCCGCGAAGGAATGATCGATCGCGAAACGCTAACCGCGGCTAAGCTGGCCCCGGTTGAGGTCTCGCCGGGAATTGAGGAGCGATTCGATATCATTGCCCCTCATTTTGCCCTCTACGTTCGAAAGCAACTAGAGGAGATGTTCGGACCTGAGAAAGTACTTCGAGGTGGTCTTCGCGTCTACACGACGCTTGATCTCACCATGCAGGACCAGGCCGAGTGTGTTGCCAGAACTCATGTGGCCCGGTTGTCCGGTGAAGGCAGTATCGGTCAGGATGCGTCGGAATTGGCAGCCTGTCCGGCTCTCGAATACCTGCCGCCAATGAGAGCAGCGGATGTTGGTGTCGATCATGAGATCAGCAATGCGGCCATGGTTGCTATTGACCCAAATACGGCCGAGATTCGGGCGATGGTCGGAAGCCTTGACTATTGGGACGAGGAAATCGACGGATCTTTCAACGTAGCCGTAGACGGACTCCGGCAGCCTGGTTCCGCATTCAAGCCATTTACCTATCTTACGGCTCTGAGTCAAGGTTACACGGCCGCGACGATGGTCTTGGATGTTGAGGCTGATTTCGGCACAGACTACAATGGCATTGCCTACGTGCCTCAAAATTACGACCGTAAATTTCATGGCGCAATGCGTTTGCGAGAGGCTCTCGGCAACAGCTACAATGTTCCCGCTGTTGAGGTGATGAGCTGGGTGGGTGTTGATAAAGTCATCCGGACTGCCCATAGCCTAGGTATTACCAGCCTAGATGAAGGACCGAATAAGTACGGCCTTCCGCTAACGCTTGGCGGCGGCGAGGTGAAGCTCCTGGATATGGTCTACGCATTTTCAGTCCTGGATACAATGGGAGTCATGCGCGGGCAACCGGTACCCGAAGCGGAGCAACGGCTGGGATTCCGTTCTTTGGATCCGGTGGCGATCCTGAGGGTTGAAGATAAGGACGGTCAGATCATTTCCGAGTACAACCAGCCACAGCAGCGAGAGATCCTAACGCCGCAGCTGGCATTCCTCATGAATGACATGCTTTCGGACAGGAACGAGCGTTGCTAGGCTTTTGGC
>JAUVOB010000090.1 GCA_030599405.1 Chloroflexota bacterium
CCTTGAACGAGGCCGTAGGTTGCCGCCCGTCGTCTTTTACCCAGAGATGCTTTAAGCCCAGCCCGTCCGCCAGACGCGGCGTATGATAGAGTGGTGTCCAGCCGACACGAAGGGGGGGAACAACCGAATCTCTCGACACGGGCAAGAGTGGCTTGTAGCGCCAGATGCTGAAATCCTTGTTCTGGCTTAAGCTCTCCTTGCTAACCCGACGGCTTATCTCATCGTAGTCATAGCGGACGTCGACTATCCCATCGTTCCCATGGTTGGGACAGATGTAGTCGATCGCGCTAGGCGGATACTCCTCGCCGCAGATCAGACATTTGAGGTGAAGGATATGATTCATGGTTAATCCGTCGTTATGGCTAACCGGTATTACGCGATGCGCACGTCTAGGCTCGCAAAGCGAGGATGCTATACGAATCCGTCTAGCATAAGGATTGAGGTCGATTCGTCTGCACCACGTCTTCCGTTCTAGCGCGTCATGTGAGTTCCGGTCTCTCCATTCAAGGCTCTTTCAATATTCTCAGGATTGGTGATTAAGACACGCTCTCCTCCGGCTTCGAGGAACTCTATCGCCGCCTGGATCTTTGGGGCCATGCTGCCTGGGGCAAAGTGCGTGCCTTCGTCGAGATAGATCTTCGCCTCGTGCATGCTCATATGATCGATCCAGCGTTGCTCGGGTTTCCCGAAATTGAGGGCCACCTTTTCCACCGCCGTGCTGATCAGGAACAGATCAGCGCCGATATTCTTGGCCAGCAATCCAGAGGCGAAATCCTTATCGATAACGGCCGCCACCCCTCGCAGGTTGCCATCCTCGTCAGCGACGACCGGAATGCCTCCACCTCCGACGGTTATGACGACAGTGCCGGCTTCGATCAGGCGTATAACGGCCGGTTCCTCAATGATTCTGAGCGGCTTGGGTGAAGCCACCACGCGACGCCAGCCACGACCGGCATCTTCGACGACATCCCAGCCTTCCGCATCGCGCCGGCTTATCGCTTGCATCTCATCCATGAACGAGCCAATGGGCTTACTTGGATTTAGAAGGGCGGGATCATCGGCGCCGACCTCGACTTGAGTCACAACCGTGGCGATATTCTTGCTGATTCCCATCTTCACGAAGTGATTGTAGAGGTTCTGTTGGAGGGCGTATCCAATGGCGCCTTGGGTATCGGCGCCGCAGACATCCAGAGGTATCTCGTGTAGTTCATGAGAGGCCAATTCGGACCGCCGAAGTATAAAACCGACCTGGGGACCATTACCATGGGATATGGCCACATCCCAGCCTTCTTTTATCATCTTGGCTATATGCCCGGATGTCTCTCTCGCCGCATCGTACTGATCCTCAACCGTCTGGTGGGCTTTATCTTTGATCAGAGAATTCCCACCGATGGCGACGACGGCGATTTTGTTGTTCTTGGACATTGTTTCTGTCTCCCAAATTATCCACGTTGCCTAAGGTATTCCGTGTTTATGATAGGCAATACTCCTGCCATCACATCGTCAAAGCCATAACCGCTTTCTGGGCGTGAAGCCGGTTTTCAGCCTCGTCGAACACCACTGAGTGCGGCCCGTCGATGACCGAATTGCTTACCTCTATCTGGCGATCGGCCGGCAAGGGATGCATGTAAATCACGTCATCTTTGCCCAGGCTGATTTTGGCATCATCGGCGATCCAATCTTTATATTGATCCTGTATCCGCTTGCCTTCTTCCGGATCCTGGGTCGTGAGCAACGGGCCCCATGACTTGGCATAGATGATGTCAGCGTCGGTACAAGCCTCTTCCATGTTATGGACTACTTCGAAGCCTGTTTTATATTTCCGTGCCTGTTCCCTGGCTTGCTCCATGATGTCTGGCATCAGTTGGAACTCGGGAGGATGGGCCAACACGACATCCAGACCGAAGCGGGGCATCTGTAGGATGAGCGATTGGGGAACGGATACGGGTTTCAGATAGGATGAGGCGTAGGCCCAAGAAACGACCAACTTCTTTCTGCGCAGGTCACGTCCCTTTTTCTCCATGATGGTCATCAGATCGGCCAAACACTGGTGCGGATGATATATCTCACACTGCATATTCAGAACCGGCACGCGGGATGCCTCGGCAACGAGGTTGAGATAGCGGTTCCCAACCCCCCAATCGACGTGCCGGATGGCGATGCCGTCAAAATAACGGCCGAATATCTCACCCATTTCCCGCTCTGTATCTCCATGTGCGATCTGGGTGGTCCGGCTTTCGATAAACGCCGCATGCCCACCCAATTGGGCCATTCCTGCCTCGAACGACCCCCGGGTCCGCGTGCTCGAAAAGAAAAAGAGCATCGCCAATACCTTGTCTCGAAGGTAAGCATGGGATTCGCCCAGGGCGCGTTTCCGCTTCAAATCCCAGGCAACATCAAGTATCGTCTCGACCTCTTCCTTCGAAAAGTCAAGGTCGCCAATTAGGTCTCGACCATGTAAGTAGGTTTGCATCTTAATCTCCTTTTTCGGATTGGTTGCTGGTTGCTGGTCGCTGGTCGCTGGTTACCGGTTACTGGTTACCGGTCGCTGGTTACAGGTCGCTGGTTGTTGGTACCAGATGATGATCGTCGGTTTCAGATATATGAGGTTATCGACTCGATTTCAGCACGCTTTGCCGCAATGCGCTCAGCTGCTTGCCTACAATCGTAAGTTCGCTCGCGAGCTCAGTATAATTTTCATCAGAAATGAAACTGATTCGAAGTGCTATTTCTATCTGCGTATCGAGTTCAGCCACAGAACCCAGGGCCATTTGCAGGTATCTTCCGTATTCCTTACTAGAACGACCAAATCCTTCCGCAATGTTTGAAGCGATTGAAACCGAGGCACGACGCATTTGGCCCGATAGTCCATAAGTTTCTGCATGAGGAAATTCACCAGTAACCGAGTAAATCTGAACCGTAAAATCGACTGCTCGTTGCCAAACCTTAAGATCCCTATGGCTTCGTATTGTGCTCATTCGTAACCAGCTTATGCCCTTCGCATGACTGAGTAATTTGCAATCGCGAAGGGATTCTATTCATATATCTCCAACGACTAACGACCAGCGACTAACGACCCATCCCAGCCTATTCCATCGCCCCTAACACCAAGGCCAACAAAGCCATTCGCATGACGACGCCGTTGAATGCCTCCTGCCAGTAGCGGGCATGGTGGGTGTCATCGACATCGGCCGGAAGCTCATCCATTCGAGGTAAGGAATGCAAGATAATCGCATCTCTTCTTGCCTTGGTCTTTAACAGGTCGCGGGTGACCTTGTATTCGGGGGCTGTCAGGCCATAATCATCGGCCTTTTCCTGGCGCGAACGTGTGTAATCGGGCTGCACCACCGGCTCCATGTAAATCACATCCGCTTCGCCGATCACGTCCCGAACGTCACCAGCTTCTTTGAACCTCAGGTTCTTGGCATCTAATTCGGCCTTGAACTCGTCAGTCGGAACCATCTCTGGCGGCGAAACCATGATCATCTCGGAGTCAAACTGTGTCAGGGCATATCCCAGGGAATGCATCGTTCGCATCCGGTGGTCGCCAATTGCCAGAAATGTGAGTCCGTCGATAGTTCCGACCTCTCTTAGAACGGTGTAGAGGTCTGTCAGCACCTGGGTCGGATGTTCTCCCCAGCCGTCACCGGCGTTGATCACAGGCACGCTTGACCACTTAGCCGCCTCGTGAGGAGCGCCTTGTTGGAAATGGCGCATCACGATCACGTCGGCATAGTACTCGAGCATGTGTACCGTGTCCTTTATCGATTCCTGGTAGAAATCGCCCGCCCTGGTCATCTTTGGATCGGCAAAACCCAGAACATGCCCGCCCAGCCGGTGCATCGCCGCTTCGTGGGCAAGCCTGGTGCGCGTTGATGGCTGGTAGAACGCGGTGAGCAGCGTCTTATCTGACAACAGATCTACGTTCTGTCGATCTGTCGCTATCGGCTCCAGCTCAGCTGCGACATCGAATATGTGAAAGAACTCATTTCTTTCGAGTTCCTTCAAAGACAATATATCTCGACCTGCAAAACTTCTCATGATTGATCTCCTTAGAATGCCAAAACGTTTCAGTACTTATTTTGAAGGGATAGTGACTTCAAGACACCATCCCTTAATCCTCTAAGTTCCTATGCACTAACTTGTGCTGTGCTATTTCATCCCCAAAGTAACCGGAGCGAATAATGGTTTCGCTCCTCTTACCTGATTTCTTAGGCCTTGCGCCTGATAAATCGCAAACGTAATAAATCATCCCGAAAGTATGAACAAGCCTTCAGTATGGGCGTGTTTTCTTCACTGTATCCAACCTCTTCTAGTGACAATAGAGGCGTCGAACCGGGTATGTTAAGATTATTGGCTATCGATCCGCCGGCCAGGATCGGTACGAATTCCGACAAGTAGTAGCTCAAATGCTGCTGTCCGAATTGGGCCAGGAACTCAAAAACCGGAAGTTCCAGATCTCCGGCTTTATATGGTTCTTCGATTAACTTTTCTGGGATGTGATTGACAGCCAAGATGACCGGTAGTTCATCTTCAAGGAAAAGCTTCTCGACGATAAGTAACTCATCCCCCGGTGACAGATCCAGCTCATCGGCTAAAGATGGTCCCACCGGTTCGGTGCGAACATCAAGAACTCTCGAGGATGGGACGTATCCATGGTCTTCCAGCACGGCTTTATAGGACCAGATCTCTTCCAGGCGTGACTTGATTCGCAAACCCGGCCGGTTGACAAAAGTGCCGGAGCCCTGCTTGCGGTAGATCACTCCTTCGTTTTCTAGCCGGCTAAGGGCATCGCGGATAGTTGTGCGGCTGACTCCCAGCGATTCAGCTAAATCCGTCTCCGAGGGAATGCGGTCTGCCTCGAATTTGTTCTCCAGGATTTGATGCTTAATGTGAGCTTTGGCCTGATCAGTCAGCGATGGATTACGTTTTAGCATCAGATATCGTTTCGAAACCCAGACTCTCTCAAATAACATTTGTCTGGTGATATGGTTGTATGACAAATAGTACTGAATCTAGTTGCATTTGTCAATAATTTCACAAATTGGCAGCAAACATCCAAGAGGTTTATGAGGGTGATCGACGATCTTTCGAGCTATGGCTCCCAATCTCCACCTCTGGCAGACACCCTGTAAGACTTCTAAGTCCGTTGTATGCAGCCAGATATACGTGGCCTGCCGATCGTCGGGGATACAATATGGCTCCTCGCACTTTGCGCGGAAAACTCATTCAAGACGAACCGGAAGTCACGCGCTTAGTCGACGAACAGCGGCACTATCTCAAACTTGGTGACATCGACGATACCCAGGTCAGAGATGCGCAATTCCGGTATTACAACAAGTGCCAGCAGGCTCAGTTGCATAAAGGCATTGTTGAGCTGGCACCCGCACTGATGAAAGGCTTCCGTCATATGTTTCGCCTTGTCGGCCACAACTTCCGCCCGTTCGGTTGACATCAGTCCAGCTATGTGAAGTTCAACCAGGGCGATCTCCTCGCCATCCTTGAAGATGACGACACCACCACCGATTTCGTGGAGGCGGTTCGCTGCCGCGGCCATGTTATGCTTGCTCGTTCCGGCAACCACCATGTGATGGCTATCATGAGCTACCGTGCTGGCGATGGCGCAGCGAACGTTGAAACCAAAGCCGGCTACGAATCCATTTACGACGCCGCCTGTGCCCTTATGGCGCTCAACCAGGGCGAGATGAGCTATATCCAGTCTTGGATCTAGTTGAACGACACCCTTGTCAACGGGCAACACCCTGGTGAGGGATTGGGTCGGCGCCTGGTTCTCCACGACGCCGACGACGCGTACATTCACCGCCTTTGTGGATGGAGCAGGAACGTCGAAATCCAGGGCCGATAAGGTCTTTCCCATGTGAATCGAATCGGTCGCAAATTTCGGGTATGGGTAGGGCGGGATATGGATTTGGAGTTCCCCATCCTCAGCCACGACCTCACCACCGGCGATGACCATCTCGACAGGTAGAGTCGAGAGGTCGCTGCTTATCAGGATATCGGAGTACCGGCCGGGAGTGATGCTGCCGATATCCTTGTCCAGGTCGAAGTATTCGGCCGTGTTCAATGTTGCCATCTGGATAGCCGTTACCGGCCGCAACCCTTGAGCGATGGCGTGCCTGACTACCCGATCCATGTGCCCGTCGTGCACCAAGGTCCCCGAATGGCTGTCGTCGGTGCAGAGGATGAAGTTCCGGCTGTCGAGCCCTAACTCGGTAATGGCCTTCACCTGGCTGGCTACATCGTGCCAGGCAGAACCCAAGCGCAACATGGCCCTCATCCCTTGCCGTACGCGGGCTATGCCATCCTCCAGCCGGGGTCCTTCATGGTCGTCCGTTGGACCACCAGCTACATAGGCGTGGAAAGGCAAGC
>JAUVOB010000169.1 GCA_030599405.1 Chloroflexota bacterium
AAAAAAACGGAGAGCTGTAAAGGTCGCCGTCTCTGAGCCGGGTTTTACCCCTCTGGCATTCTGGTAATCCCGATATTGACCTCGGACTGTATGGAGAGCTGTTTCATGGGGTTCGATGGGCCGGATCGAGGCGAACAACTTCACTTTTTCATTTCGCAGGGCGTCGGCCGCGAAGGATGCTGGTGGTTCCATGGCGACTAGTGAAAGTAGCTGGAGCACATGATTTTGCACCATGTCACGCACAACCCCAACGCCGTCGTAGTACCCGGCTCGATGTTCTACGTCAACAGTTTCCGCGGCCGTGATTTGAACATGATCGATGAAGTTTCGATTCCACACCGGCTCAAACAAGGAATTGGCAAACCGGAATACAAGAATGTTCTGAACCGTCTCCTTCCCCAAGTAATGGTCGATCCGGTAGATCTGGGACTCATGCAGCGACTCATGAACCGAGATATTGAGCGATCGCGCTGTCGGCAGATCGCGGCCGAATGGTTTCTCGATCACCACGCGTCTGTAACCAGCGCTCTCGTCTACCAGGCCCGTAACACCCAGATTGCCAACGGTCGTCTCATAGAGCCTTGGCGCGATCGCAAGATAATAGATCCTATTTGCGGGTCCATCGATCTCATTTTCATACTCTGATATCCGTTTATCAAGAGCTACGAAATCGTCAGCATTTCCAAGATCGCCCGCCTGGTAGGACAAGCCAGAGGCGAACAGATCCCATTCTATGGCGTCGTATTTGGCAGGCGCAAACTCTTTGATCCCTTCCGACATACGTTGCCGAAACTCGTCATCGCTCATAGCGGTGCGCGACACGCCAACGATTCGCCAATTTTGAGGCATCCGCCCCTTGCAGAATAGGCTAAAGAGCGAGGGTATCAACTTTCTGCGGGTTAAGTCACCGCTTGCCCCAAAGATAACTATTGTATTCGAACCGGTCATAATCGTTTTGCTCCAATCAAGATAGCTAAGCTCAAAAATTGTATTTTATGTCTAGTTATGATGCGATAGTTTCCAATCGTTTGGATTACATTTCAGCATTGAAAAGACGCACTGTCTTGGTTATCTCCGGATATCCGTTGAGTCGATGGCTGTTCTTTGCGGTTATGTCAAGTATCGGCCGCTTAATGGACTGTCTATTCCTTTGGAACCGACCGAAGCCAGAGGCGATATTGGTCGAGCCGGAGCGTACAAGCATACCCCATCTCAGTCAAGCTAAATGTAATGATTGGAACAGGTCGATCTCCCAGCAGGGAGATTTCCTTCAGGAGCTTCTGCTGAAAACCGCTATAATAGGGCCCACAATGGACCTTGAAGTCGCCACGACGCAGCAATCGCCCTCCAATATCGTTCTCACCGGATTTATGGGAACGGGCAAATCGGCCGCTGGGCGCATCCTTGCCCTTGAGACCGGGCGTGAATTCGTGGATACCGACGAGTTAATTGTGGAGCGTGCTGGACGGTCAGTCGCTGAACTATTTTTCGAGAGCGGAGAAGCCACTTTCCGTCATTATGAAAGACAAGTTGCCCGGGAATTATCCGATCAAGAAAACCTGGTAATAGCGACAGGTGGGCGCTTGATGCTGGATCCTCTAAATGCCTTGCTCCTCAATCAACAGGCCCTTGTATTTTGTCTGACCGCCAGTGTAGAGGAGATTGTAGCCAGAACCGAGAATGATTTGTCTCGTCGCCCGCTTCTCGAAGGTGACAGCCCAGCGAAACAGATCGATGAATTGCTCCATGAGCGCCAGGCGAGGTACAGCCAGTACAAACAGGTGGAAACTAGCGGAAAAAACGTTCATGAGGTAGCTCGAGAATTGATCGAGCTAACGAGTCAATTGGTCAACGAAGGTCGCTGGTCTAGGCAATTGACGAGCCGAATCCCAGTGCAGCACCCAACAGGCGCCTATGAAGTTGTCATCGGAAAAGATCTGCTGACCTCTTTACCGCGGGTGGCGGGTATTAAGGGCCCATGCGCTGTGGTGACCGATAATAATGTTGCCCAACATTATGTAAATAACCTTGGCGATCTGAACAGACTGGCCACGATCATTACGCCGGCCGGCGAAGAAAACAAGACCCTGGAGACTGTGCGTTTCATCTATGATCAATTGCTCGAGGCGGGGATGGATCGTCAAGGGACGCTCATTACTCTTGGAGGTGGTGTCGTCGGCGATATGGGCGGCTTTGCGGCCGCGACCTATATGCGGGGAATTAAGTTGGTTCAATGTCCAACGTCGTTGTTGGCCATGGTAGATGCCAGTGTTGGAGGGAAAACCGGCGTCGATCTACCTCAAGGGAAAAACCTGGTAGGTTCGTTCAAACAGCCGGAAGTCGTCTTCGCCGATATTGACACACTACAGACGCTGCCTGGGAGCGAACTTCTGTCCGGCATGGCTGAAGTGGTTAAGGGCGCAATAATTGCCAGTCCTGATCTCCTAAATTACGTTCAGGAAATAGCGCCATCCATTGCTGGTTCAGCACTAAATAATAATCGTGCTCTGCCTCTTGCCGATTTACACACGATCATCGTCGAGGCAGTGATGATCAAACGGGACATTGTCGAGACGGATCCGTTCGAGCGCGACAGGAGAAGGCTACTCAACCTGGGCCACACATTCGCTCATGCCATTGAGCAAGTCAGTGGCTATTCTGTGCGGCATGGAGAAGCCGTGTCAATAGGGCTGGTCGCGTCGTCAGTTCTCTCCGCACTTTTGGGTTTCTGCAACGAGGACATCTCAATTAGGATCGCAGATATCCTTAAGCAACTTAGGTTACCCGTCCGTATACCATCGCAACTGTCATCAGAACGGTTACTCAAGGCGATGGCTACTGACAAGAAAGTCGAATTGAGCGAACTAAGGTTTATCCTCATCCGGGACATTGGAGACGCATTTGTTGAGAGCCAGGTGCCTGAATCGGCAGTAATGGAAGTGTTAGATGGATTGCGATAACCCGGATATTGAACCCCGCCATTCCACAGAGTAAGTGGTGAACCTTAGACCGAATTGCCAGAGTAAAGGATGAATCCCAGCATATTCTCAGGAGGAGACAGCTGACCATGGCGAAGATTTTAGTACTGCACGGACCCAACTTGAATCTACTGGGGACAAGGGAACCGGAAGTTTATGGCAGGGAGACCCTGGCTGATATCGATGCCAGCCTGATGTCAATGGCCCAGGAGAAAGGGAGCACGGTTAAAACCTACCAGTCGAATCATGAGGGAAATTTAATCGACTTGATTCAAGAGGCTATGGCGTGGGCTGAAGGCATCTTGATTAATCCCGGCGCATTTACCCATTACAGCTATGCGCTCCGCGACGCGATCGCCGCCTCGGGCCTCCCTTGCATCGAGGTCCACATCTCTAACATCCATAGTCGAGAGGCGTTCCGCCAGAAATCCGTCATTGCGGCTGTCTGTGTTGGCGCCATCACCGGATTTGGCTGGAAGAGCTATATACTGGGCCTGCAGGCCCTTCTCGATTACCTGGAAGCTGACGATCGGTCTTAAAGCTCTTATCAAGAACCACCTCGATATGACCACCTTCCATGTACGGCTATCGGGACGATCTGTCTAAATAAAACGGATTCTGCAGCTCGTTCCTTTTCGGATAAGTCGATCCACGATATCTGGTTTTGAGACACTTCCTCTACCATCCGCTGGCTTGGAAGACAGACTCCAATAGCTGAGCTCTTTCAACGTCACTCATAGCTCTTGGACAGCAGTAGTTCTCGATCAGAGACGTAAATAGGTCCACACTGATTAGTTCCCCATCGTAGAAAATGTAGTTATCGATGAAGCTCTGGCGAGTGCCCAACATATCCATCTGGTCGAAAAATAGATTCCCTAATCCGTAATGGATAAACGCGTTCTCATAAAGATCGAAGCCTTGGGCATGATGTCCCTGGCTGCCACTAACCGCGGTCGCCCCGGCGTCAACGACTGATCGGAAATCAATCCTCTGCTGATTTGTAGGTGCGTATTGATAGAACTCCGCGTATTGAAGGGTGGCGATCACGGCAAAGCCTGAATCTCGCAACTCCCGGATTTGATCATAGAAGGCTTCAAAATCACACGGGCGAGAACCGGCTTGATAGTCCGTCGCCCAGGCATTTGGCGGACCAATAGGATTACATCCGACGAAAGCGATTTTGTTGCCATTGTGCTCAAATAAGGCAGGTTGGCTTGCCTCGGTGATATTCCGACCACCTCCGAAGGTTTGCATCCCTGCTTCTTCATAGAGACCGACCGTACGAGCGGTATTCTCGGCTCCCCAATCATTGACATGGTTTCCGGTAAGTTCAACCACATCGGTCCCGATCGATGTCAATAGCTCTAGGTACTTGTCCCTGGCACAAAAAATAGGATCGCCGACCGGGTTGGGATATGGACATTCGGCGGAGAAGGAGACCTCGTGACTAATGTGAGCGATATCCGCATCGCGCATTACCGGACCAACCACCTCCCCCGGAGCGGTGACGCCTCTGATCTCCATCTGGTAAGCCGTGGCGCGTCCGAGAGCCGTCACTCCGCTCATAGCAACCCGGGTTATTCTATCTGGATCACGATTTGACTCCGGGCCATCCCATATTCCCAAGAAACCAGAAACGGCCGATTCATCGCCACTGATCCCAATTGGGACGGAAATGGGATACGTATCGGCATCAAAATGTCTGTCGATAGGCGATTGGCCGTCTACCTTCAGGACCTTCAGCTCGGGAACCAACTCGTCGAAGGGAATTAGGGTCCAAGAAGGTCGATTGGCCCATAGGGAATCCAGCAGTATTTCGTCCTCCACGATTTGTACGGCGGGTGACGGCGATCCCCAGATCGAGGTGAACATAGCCGAAGTTGACTGATCCACGACCAGCGTTCCTAC
>JAUVOB010000227.1 GCA_030599405.1 Chloroflexota bacterium
CAGCTTTAATGAACCCGTCACTGTCAAGCTCGATATCTAGTATGTTGGCAAGGTCGGACAAACCGGCCGGAGGTGCAACGGCATTGGCGAGCACAACCATGTCGAATCGTTGGTCCATTCGGGTGGCTGTTAAGGTGTCTTCATATACAACCCGTATGTCCTCGCCGTCCGGTTCTATGCGAGATGGGCGACCACGAACGAAATTTGCCCCGGCCGCGCTGGTGCGATCCCAGAAAGCGTCAAAACCCTTTCCATAGGCACGGACATCCATGTACAGGACGGTAACGTTAGGGATATTATGATCAAGGGCCTGGTAGGCGTGCTTGATGGAGTACATGCAGCAGAAACGCGAACAATATCGAAAAAACCGCCTGTCTCTTGATCCCACACATAGGACGATGAGTAGATTTTCAGGGTGACTTCCATTTGATGGTCGGATGAGATCGCCGCTTGTTGGTCCGGCCGAGTTGATAAGGCGCTCGAACTCCATCGCCGTCAACACGTCGGGATGGCGTCCGTACCCATATTCGCTCAGCCTTCTCGGGTCAAGCATGTCGTATCCAACGGAGACTATGATTGATCCTACTTGCCTCTCGATCAATCTTTCTTCAGCCATGTAGAAGTCGATAGCCTTCGGGAGGCAGGCTTGGAAGCAGCGGTCGCAGGGCATGTAATTCGGCGGCACATTCAGACAGCTTTCCATATCTACCAGATATTCTCCAGGTGTTGATTGGGGAATCGGCGTATAGATAGCCTTTCGAACTGCCATTCCGGCTTCAAAATCATTCGGTAATACGACCGGGCATACCGCCGTACAGTCACCACATCGCGTGCAGGCGTCCGATACGTAGCGCGCACTCTGACGGATCTGAACCTGAAATTCGCCTGGTTCCCCATGAACAGCTTCCACCTCGGCCAGAGAAAGAATCTCAATATTGGGGTGCAGGTCCACCTCAGACATCTTCGGGGCTTCGATGCAGATCGAACAATCCAATGTAGGGAAGTTCTTATCCAGAGCTGCCATCACGCCGCCAATCGTTGCTTCGCGCTCGACCAGGACTACACGCGCCCCTGCCTCAGCCAGGTCAAGCGACGCTTGTATCCCGGCGATGCCACCACCGATAACAAGCACGGAATCGGTCATCGGGCATGCTCCTTTTCCAATGCATATTGGTAACCAGCCTCGAAAGCGCGAATGTTAAGTGGTACGGTTTTTGATTTGACAGAGGCAGTAATTGCTTCTTCCACGGCCGACCGGCTGACGATCTTGGTGACTACCGTAAAGAAACCCAACATCACAACGTTGGCAACTATCCTGCGACCTAGCGACTCAGCCAGCTTGGTGCATGGTATTCGATAGGTATTTCCCGGAAATCTTGCATCCACAAGAATCCCATCGACAAGAATCAACGCGTCTGATTTCACTGATGGATGGAATTTATCGTAGGCTTCTTGGGATAATGCCACCAGGACATCGGGCCGTTGAACGAACGGATAATCGATCGACTCATCCGAGAGGACGACATTAGCGCTTGATGCGCCTCCCCGAGCTTCCGGCCCGTATGACTGAGTCATGACCGCTTCCTTGCCGTCATAAAGAGTGAGGGCCTTGCCAAGGATATAGCCGGCCAGTCCAACTCCTTGACCACCAAAACCGGCGATTCGAATTTCTTTTCGCATTCGAAGGACCTCGAACAAATCTGTGCCTAGCTAGTCAATTAGGTAACATTTCAGCGTCTATACTTTGCTTCGGTTGTTGAGTTCAATAACCTCGTCTGTAAAACTTTGTTGTCGATAAAAGGCAGAATGTTAGCCGGTATTAGGCGGCGTGGCAGGTCGATAAACGGGGCTTTCGCGATTGACGAAGTTACCCACATAAATCGATCTTTCTTCGCGAAGATCAATGGCAAAATCCTCTAAAGGCAACCCATCATGAACTAACTCACACCGGCTTCTGTAAAGTTCCATTTCGTCAAGTCCAGTATCGATATCGTTCGACTTCCCAAAACCTATTGGGCACGGAGAAAGCACTTCGATAAAGCAAAAACCGGGCTTATCAAAGGAAAAAAGGATGTCGCGCATCGTTTCCCGGGCATGGATCGTTGTCCATCTCGATACGTAATTGGCACCAGCAGCGCTTAGGAGATAGGGCAGGTTAAACGGCAGCTCTGGATTCCCATATGGCGTCGTAGTTGACAGGGCACCTTGAGGAGTTGTTGGAGCTGCCTGGCCTCCGGTCATTCCGTAGTTGAAGTTGTTCACACAGATAATCTTAACGTCCACATTTCGCCGAGCGGCATGGATTAGATGGTTGCCACCGATGGCAGCCAGATCGCCGTCACCGCTGATAACGGTGACCATTAACTCAGGATTGGCTAGTTTTATGCCCACAGCAAAGGGAATAGCCCGGCCATGGGTAGTGTGGTAGGAATCAAGATTCATGTAGCCGGCGACGCGACCTGTGCAGCCGATGCCAGAGACGACGATATGTTTTTGGCGAGGAATTGATGAATCCAGGATCGCCTGGGCGTAACAGCGCATAATGATGCCGATCCCACATCCAGGACACCAGATATGTGGCATCCGATCTGACCTGATCATTTTGTCGAGAGGATGTCTTTCGACTTCGATAGCGCTAGTCACTCTTAGACACCTCCATGATTAAGTCATAGATGGGTTCAGGTGGTATCATCGCGCCACCCGCGTGAAACACACCCTTGACCGGACGGCGAATGAGCCGCTCAATCTCACGACTGACCTGACCCAAGTTGAGCTCCGCAACGATGATGGCATCTACTTGCTCTGCTAGCTGCCGCACTTGCTCTTCCGGGAACGGCCACAAAGATATGGGCCGGAATAGGCCCGCTGGGACACCCTTGTCACGAGCGAGCTTGACTGCCCTGCGAGCAGACCGGGCCGTGCAGCCGTAGGAGACTACGGCGATGCGGGCGTCCTCAAGGAAGTGGCCTTCATAACGTAAAATCTGGTCCGAATTACTATGCACTTTGTCAATTAGGCGAGTGACGAGGTTCTGATGGTCGTCCGCTGTCATTGCCGGGTAGCCCCGTTCGTCATGAGTTAGCCCGGTGAAATGTACATTGTAGCCTTCACCCGCGTAGGCCATCGGTGGTACTAGATCGGATTGATCAGGCTCGAAGGGCTTGAATTTCCCGTTTGGAGGATGCTTTGGTCGTTTTCTTGGCCATATCGGAATTTCATGCGCCTCAGGAATGATGACCCGTTCGACCATATGGCCGATAACCTCATCCGACAACAAGACCACTGGCAATCGAAAGCGGTCCGCGATATTGAACGAGTGTACAGTTAGATCAAACATCTCCTGTGGCGACCAAGGGGAGTAGGCCACGATGGCATAATCGCCGTGAGACCCCCAGCGGACTTGCATAACATCCGATTGCCCGGCCGCGGTTGGTAATCCGGTTGATGGTGAACCGCGTTGGATATCAACCAGCACACAAGGGATCTCCATCATCACCGCCAGGCCCAGGTTTTCCAGCATCAGACTTAAACCCGGCCCTGAAGTGGCTGTCATCGAACGAGCACCGGCGGCAGAGGCTCCGATCACGGCTGCAAAGCTACCAAGCTCATCCTCCATCTGAATGAAGACGCCTCCAACTTCAGGCAGTCTTCTTGCAAGACGCTCGGCAATCTCCGTCGATGGCGTTATTGGATATCCACCAAAAAAGTCGCAACCGGCGGCTATCGCTCCCTCGGCACAGGCATGGTCGCCATGCATGAAGTGTCGACCCGTGAGGATAGAGCGCTCTTTCAATGGGTCGCCTCCAGAGTGTAGATAGCAAACTCGGGACAGACCAGAGAGCAGAATTGGCAATGGATGCAGGATTCTTCTTTATCAGGAGCGACCTCGGGTAGGTGGTATCCTTTAGAATTGGCCCGTACAGATTCGCTTAACACCTGCAGCGGGCAGAATTCGATGCAGATTCCACAGCCCTTACACCGGCTTGGGATGATGTATACTTGGCCCCGTGGTAGACGGA
>JAUVOB010000340.1 GCA_030599405.1 Chloroflexota bacterium
CAATCATGCGGAGGCAGCCACTTACGCTGGTACGACTATCCAAGCACTACAAAATGCAGGTAGCCGCGGGAAAGCCGTCGCCGGAATGCGAGAGGCGCTTAAGATATTAACGCTCCAGCTCTATGCTGATGGACGGCTACAGGGCATTGTAAGCATGGGTGGCGCCGAGGGGGCTGTGATGGGAGCAGCAGCTATGATGGTGCTCCCTGTAGGGGTGCCAAAGGTGCTGGTTTCCCCTATCGCTTCCGGCTACCATTTTTTCGAACCCTTGGTGGGTACACGAGACATGATGATCGTCCACTCCGTCGTGGATATCCTCGGACTCAATCCAATTGCCTGCACGATTTTCGATAACGTTGCCGCATCCTTAAAAGGGATGCTCGAATATGGACATGAGCTGCCAAATCCAGAGCCTGGTGATCGGTTCGTTGCCATGACAATGCTGGGTAATACCACCAATGCAGTTATGGCTGCAAAGGAGTTACTGGCCGAGTACGGCTACGAAGCTGTGATCTTCCACTCCAATGGAGTCGGCGGGCCAGCGATGGAAGAACTAGCTGAGATGGGCCAATTTGTCGGGGTGGTCGATTTCACAACCAACGAGATCTACGATCCTATGGTAGGAGGAATCCATGACGGTGGTCCTGACCGCCTCAAACGAATCGGCTTACTCGGATTACCCCAGGTCGTCGTTCCTGGATGCATCGATTTCAGTGTTTGGAACGCCGGGACTGTCCCGCCAGCGCTGAAGGACAGGCCAGTCTACGATCACAACCCGGAATTCACGTTAGTCCGGGCAAGTCATGAGGAGATGATCGAGCTAGGTAAGGTGTTTAGTCGTAGGCTAAATTTGAGTACTGGTCCGGTCATCGTCGCCATTCCGACCCAGGGCCTTTCCATCCCAAACGTACCAGATGGTCCGTTTTGGAATCCGCCTGCTGACCAGGCATTCTTGGCAACCGTCCACGAGTTTATTCGAGAGGATATTCCTGTAATGACCTACGATAGGCATGTTAATGAACCAGAATTCGGACGTGAAACGGCTGACCTCTTCATACAGATGATGTCTGGTCTAGGATGAGCCGAACTGCCGGGGATAGGGTCACAAGCACCCGATTCAATCCCGTATACTATTAGAAGGAGTAATGAAAATGATTGCTAAAAGCAGCCGAGATTACAAAGAGCTGCCTCACCTGACGGAAGGGGATGAGGCATTTCGCGGCAAATTTCTTTCCTGGGATCTTGGGGACATCACTTTTGTAGATATTCGGGAGTATCTGAAGGAGAAGGACACGATCATCATTCCTATGGCTAGTTTGGAACAACACGGACCTCACTTACCGCTCTATACCGATACAATTACCGCCATCGAGATGTCGCGTCGTGTCTGTGAGATGATCGCTGTCCTGCATACACCACCCATTTGGATGGGATATTCTCCCCAGCATATGCACGAACCGGGCAGTGGAAGGGGCACAATTACTATCCGCAGCTCGACGCTTCTGTCCCTGATACATGATGTGGGCCGGAGCCTGGTGCATCATGGTTTTAACAGATTGATCTTTATGAATGGCCACGGTTCCAATGTCAAGGTGATCGATCCTGTATTACGCCAGCTTCGTTACGAAACGGGGGCTCTGGTTGGCTTCATTAAGCCTTATATGGAGCGCTACTATGGCATCATCGGCGACCTAATGGAAAATCCTCCAGATGAAACACCCGGCTGGCACTCGAGCGAGCTGGAAACCTCCCAGGATTTAGCCTGGAACGAGGACCTTGTCCGGATGGATCGAGCCGAGTTTACCCGGGCTCATATACCGGATTTCCTTCCACCCACATTCGCCAAGAAAGATGGCATGCCAGACGTAGAATTCGATGGATATAGTTATTTCAATTTTCCAATGGACCATCACGAATTCATCGAGAGCGGGGTGATCGGGAATCCTCTGAGGGCGACGAAAGAGAAAGGTGAGGAAGCATTTCGTCGTCTCTCTGAGCACGTTGCCAAAGGAATCCTTGAACTCATGGAGGTGCCGGTTGAGGTCCACAACCGCGAATTCAGAGATCGAGTTATGTAGCTTTTTCCAATAGCAAGCACATTCGAAAGTTAAGATGGTGACTGTTGCGCTTTATCTGTGACAGTCACCGTTCTCTTTTGGTCGCCGTCTAGATCTGCGCTTCCACCTTAACTGTATCGTCAATTACGGTCTTTCTGGTGGTATAAGCGATGATCCATAGCAATATTTTCCCAAATAGACCTGAAGGTCGGTAATCATCTCTCAGGATTCGATTGGCATTCTCTTCGACCGGAGATTCAAGTGACGATAAACAGGTGAGAATAACCTTGCGAAGAACTGGCAAAATGCGGTCAATGAGATTTGTTCCCTATCTGCTACTGTTTCTATTGTTCGTTGCCAGTTGCCGGCAGAATGGAGAAGATGGCGCCGAAATTGAACGGACAAGCTCGGAACCCCACCTTTCATACGCTGGACCTCATCCTGCGGACGCCCAAGGCCGGTTAGGAAAAGGCTCAATAAATGTCACTACATATTCACCTGATGGCGAATACATCATCGCCGGCGGTGATGTTGGTGTCTACATGTACGAATCTGATTCGCTGGAGCAAGCGTGGCAAATCCCTAGTGCCGGCCACATCACATCGCTAGCAGCATCTCCTGATGGATCGATGGTCGCCGTAGGAGCTGAAGATGGATCGGTAACCATTCTGGACGCCAGCGACGGAACGATAGTTACTGGGACTCCTGGTCAATCAAACAATGAGAACGGCGTATTCTCGTTGGACTGGTCTGAGCAAGCCGGAACTGATGCCGGCCTTTTACTAGCGGCGGGGTTCAACGACGGCAACGTCGTAATTAGCCGAATTCAACACGACGGTTCGTCGGTTGAAGAAGGTATAGAAATATCGGTGCTGGGGAACTTGGATCGCCATAGAAGTGGTGTGCCGGCGATAGC
>JAUVOB010000333.1 GCA_030599405.1 Chloroflexota bacterium
ACCGAAGAAGAGATCTTGGAGCATTGTGCAAAGTATCTGGCGCCTCACAAGGTGCCTAAATATATTGAATTTAGAGAATCGCTACCCAAAACCCTGGTGGGCAAGGTTCTACGTCGCAAGTTGCTGGACGAGGAACTAAATAAATAGAGACTACATGGACTATCTCATTGGTAACTTGACATAATACTATATCTAAGCACCGCCAGTTGGCTAAGATCACCGCCGAAATACATCCAGCTTCTCTTTGCTTCAAATATGGAATGGTAAATGAAGATCACCTCTATCCAGGCGCCTAACGCCGACTTCTATTGTGAGCAAATCACCAGCTACATCTCGGATCGGTTGCGTTTGCCAGCCACTTTCGTGACCGGTATACCCTGGCAAGAACGGGAGAGGATGATCGATGCGGGAGAGATCCAGGTAGGCTGGATATGTAGCCTTCCCTATATCTGGAAAGCCGACCGGCCTGATCCATCGATTGAATTACTGGTCGCGGCGATTATGGAAGGCGAACGCTATAAACAGCAGCCTGTATACTTCTCAGATGTGGTCGTTCGACACGATAGCCGTTACAGAACCTTCGACGATCTGAGAGGGGCCCGTTGGGCATACAATGAGCCAAATTCCCATTCAGGCTTTAATGTCGTCCGCTATCACCTGGCATTGTTGGGGGAGTTATCCGGTTACTTTGGAGCGGTGACTGAATCCGGATCGCACCAACGTTCCCTGGAGATGATCCTCGACAGTCGTGTCGACGCCTCGGCGATCGACAGCACAGTTCTTGAGATGGAGATTGTCAGCCATCCATCTATTAGCGACCGGACTCGCGTTATCGAAATCTTAGGGCCGAGTCCAATTCCTCCTTGGGTGGTTTCCCGGGATCTGCCCGACTCCCTCAGAGATTCGCTGCGCTCTGTATTCCTTGAGATGCACCAGAATGAAGCGGGAAAGGCCATACTCCGAGAAGGTATGATCGCCCGTTTCGTATCGGTTTCCGACCAGAACTACGATCCTATTAGGGATATGGAGCGTATCGCGCAAACCGTAAGGCAACTTTAGGCATTCCGGATTTTGTCCGCTTCAGGATGCCGTCGTAATGGGCAGATGTGGGAGCGAGGGTTGTTTCGACCCGTAAGTCTAAACGAAAGAAGCCCACCTATCGGAAATTATTGTACTCCTCCCGGTCAATTCGGGCTTCGATAAGTACAGGCTGATTCAGTGCCAATGCCTGAACCAACACCACAGATGGAGATTCTTGTCCATCAATCAGTCCATACTCCAGACCAAATGAGTTTGCCAATGAACAAAAATCGACGCGGCTGAATTCTGTTCCGCGAATAGGTACTTCGTGGTGTAATTGTTTCAACCGGATGAGTGATAGTGCATCGTCGACGATGACCAGGATGACCAGAGGCTGGCATTGCCTGGCGACAGTTGCCAGCTCGCCAGCGTACATAAGAAGCGCACCATCGCCAACCACCGCCACAACCTTCCTGTCCGGCTCCTCAAGCTTAATTGCTAATGCCCCAGGCAGGGCGTAGCCCATGGCAGACAGGCCATTGGCTACGAAGAGGCTTTTCGGTTTGTCAGTTTTCCACTGCTGAAGAAAAACCAGCTTGAAAACGCCAACGTCTACTGTAACCGCCCCGTCCTCTGGTAACGCATTTCTCAGGCCATCGATTAGATCGCCTACGCGAACAGTTCCAACGCTTTGGGAAAACTCATCGGACTGCAATTCAAGCGCCATCGCCCTTCGAAGATCCGCTGTCTGAATGAGAACGCTAGCTTCCCTCGGCTTCGATAGCTCGCTTGAGGTAGCGAGGTGAATCAGCGCCTTCTTGAGACTTCCATTGACGGCTATTACAGGTTTCAAAGCTGGATCATCCGCGCCGGATAGGTTGATATTGACAACCGGCGTATCCAACTCCCAGGTGGAAGTTACAAAGTCAACACTGTCCAGTCCTACACCTACAATCACGTCAACCTCGGCCAGATACTGACGCAAAGGACTATCGCCGTAAGCCGAGAAACAGCCTGCAAAGAGTGGATGGCTCTCGGGGAAATGACCTTTAGCCTTTGGCGTTACAGCAACCGGCGTCTGCCATGCTTCGGCCAATTCAACTAACTCTGCCTGCGCGCCGCCCGCTTCGACGCCAATACCGGCAATGATCATCTTCTGAAGGGCTTGCAGAAGATATCTTTCAGCGCGGGCAAGAGCGACATCGTCCAGCTCGAAAGATGATGGTCGAGCCACCACTCTGGGCGCACCGGAGACTGAAGAAGATGCCATGTCTGGAGCTATGGCGATATGGACGGCGCCCATCGGTGGAGAAAGAGCCAGATTCCATGCCTTCTCCAGATCGGCGCCGACTGATTCTGGATAGAGCGCGAGGCTATCTTTGACCACGCTCCCGAAGAGATGAGCTAGGTCTATTTGCATGTGTCTAACTCGCGGTTGCCACGTCGTGTCAATCTCGGCCGTTATCGCCAGCATTGGAGAGCGTTCGAGAGTTGCCGCAGCGGCCGGCGCGACTAGGTTGACGGCTCCCGGCCCCACCGTTGAGAGGCAAATTCCTGGTCGGTCGGTTAATTGCCCTGTCACACCGGCGGCGAAGCCTGCCGCGGCTTCGTGATGGAACAAAACAAAGTCTAGTCCCGCTTTCCGAAGCGCCTCTATGAATATTACATTCTCTCCGCCTGGCAGTCCGAAAACCCGGCTTACACCGTTTATGATGAGGAACTGGGCAACATATTCGGCTAGGCTCATATTAGAAATCGCGGTTGCACTTTATGCTAATGGTCGCTGTTATGGTTCGTAATTATAACCGGAGCACTATGCTGACGAGTAAAGAGATCACGACCAGGCCGATTATAACCGGATCATATACACCTCTAGTCATTGGTTGGGGCCGGGAAAGCCCGGGTGAGTACGCCCTGACTTCTGCCGATAAAGCGATCTCTTCAGCGCGACGCAAAGCGCTAGCCACGATGGTGACAAGCAACAACCGGGACCCACGCCACCATTGGCGGCGCAACCCTCCGCGCATGGATAAACTGCGCC
>JAUVOB010000246.1 GCA_030599405.1 Chloroflexota bacterium
ATGATCGCGATATTACTGACGGAAATTCCCGCGCTCGTTAGTAGGTGATAAATCGAGAGCAATTGTCTCTCGGCATCTTTCGTAACGACATGTATTTGCGCCCCGTATAGTGACACATCGTTGAACATTCTGGAGCGTTTTAAAAGCTCCAGAGCTTGTATTGGTTTGTCGCTATCGATCTCTATGACCTTTCCAGACATCTTGTCTGCTTTTATTCTTTCTGGTGTTCCTAGGGCGACGAGACGCCCTCGTTGAACGAATCCTAGCCGGTGACAGTGCTCAGCTTCGTCCATGTAGTGAGTGGTGACAAATACAGTCCTTCCTTGATGGGCCAGGACATAGAGCCATTCCCAAAACTCACGGCGTGATATCGGATCGACGCCAGCCGTGGGTTCGTCCAGGAAAAGCAGATCAGGATGGTGCATAATGGCGCAACCTAAGGCCAGTCGCTGCCGCCACCCGCCGGATAAGTTCTTCGTGAGTTCACTTTCCCGTCCGATAAGGCCCGCCATCTCCAAGATTTCATGCTTTCGACGCTTCAACTTTCTGCCTGTTACTCCGTAGGCACGGCCGAAGAAGTTGAGATTTTCGTTGACAGTCAGGTCGTTATATAAGGAAAATCGTTGCGAAACGTAGCCGATTCTTTCCTTCAATTGCCTGGTCTCCCCAGCTATGTCATAACCAAGTACAGTCGCCGAACCATGGGTAGGTGCGAGCAATCCCATGAGCATTCGAATTGTTGTCGTTTTGCCGGCTCCATTGGGTCCCAGGAATCCAAAGATCTCGCCGCGCCCGACGTGAAAGCTGACGTTGTCAACGGCTGTAAAACCGTCAAACCGTTTCGTCAGATCCGTAGCAATTATTGCGCTCGGATCACTGAAGGAGTTATTATCGACTGGCTGTGTCATTCCAGTTTTTTCCGCCTCAGAAGCAGGATCGTTCCGGTATATATCAAAATACCTAGACCCAAGATAGCTAATAGCTCTGGCCAAATCACATCGAGACCTGCCCCTTTTAACATGATGCTACGAAACACAATGAGCCAGTGTTTTAACGGGAATAGGTTGGCAATAATCTGCATAAATGGCGGCATGGTCTCGACTGGAAAGGCGTATCCCGAAAAGATAACCATCACCATGATCACGGCAAAAGCGATTAATAGGGCCTGCATCTGGGACTTGGCGAAGGAAGAGATCATAAGGCCCCAGCCAAGTTCCACCAGCATATAGATCAGTGCAAGGATGAGCATGAGAGACAAAGAACCTCGCATCGGAACGCCAAACCACAAAACGACCATGCCAAACATGAGAACGAAAAGCGTAAATCCCAAGGCTACTGCCATGACAGATTTACCGATAACAAGCTCGGTCGATCGTATTGGCGTGATCATAAGCTGTTCAAGAGTGCCCATCTCGCGTTCTTTGGCGATCACCATGCTGGCGATCATTGCCGTGATTGCTGCCGCGATAAATCCCAATTCTGAAGGGATCATGTAATTAGATTCCTTCATCTCCTCGTTAAACCACACACGAAGGCTTATATCGATTGGCAACTCTCCAGATGCAGCTATCTGCATAGATTGCAGCCCAGAAGCGCCTGCAGCCGAATGCTCCGCACCATAACTGGCAACGAGACCTTGACCAACCTCCACGGCAGTCTGAGCTGTTAGAATGTCTGAACCATCGACTATCAACTGCAACGACGCCGGCTCAACTCCGGAACGATGTAATTGGTTTTCAAAACCCGGTTGGATTACCCAGGCAGCCATAGCACTGCCGCTGCCTATTTCCTCAGATATCTCATCCAGCGAATGAACCAGGTAAGGATCGTATGTTTCAGAATTCTTCATAGCGATGATTAGTGCTCTGCTGCTTTCTGAATTGTCCATATCCAGGACGGCCGTCGGCATGTGGTCTATCCCCTGGGAGGTTGACCAGGCGATCATTAGCAATTCGACCAGCGGTCCAAACAACACAAGAGGAGCGAGGAGTCTGTCGCGAAACAGCTGGATAAACTCTTTGTGAATAAGGTTCCAGATTCTAGAAAACATGCTCAACTTTGCCCTGACAATCGATATCGAGGGACTTCCATCACTATAATTTCTTCTTGAACATAAGGATAGTAAGAGTTAAAAACAGAGCACCGATTCCCACAAGGGCAAGAACGTAGCCCTGCAATTGCCCTAAGCTGGCTCCCTTTGTGAATATGCCGCGGCTGATAATCACGAAGTGAGTCGTAGGCATCATAAAGGCTTCCAGCTTAATGATCGGACCCATTAGACTAAAAGGAATCAGAAGCCCCGACATAAAAAAGCCCGAGAAAAGGAATATCATCATCGAGCCCATGATCGCCACCTGCTGGCTCTTTGCGAAAACCGACAAAAAGAGCGATATGCTCATCGTTGCAAACAGGAAGATAACGGCAAGCGCCATATAAAGAGCCAGATTGCCTTGGAAGGGGACGTTATAACCATATACCGCCGTTGCGATGCATAACGGAACACTGAGCAAGCCTGCGAGAAGGTAAGGTATCAACTTCCCAATTATCAATTCTGAACGACGGATTGGCGTGGCGATGAGGCCTTCTAGCGTTCCCCACTCGCGCTCTCGAGCCAGAGCAAGAGATGCGGCCATGGCTGGGACCGCAAGAACTACGCCGACTAGGGCCGGGATCATCGAAACCGTATAGCGGAGAGATGGGTTATACCAGGCGCGGATACGCAGCTCAACCGGCTCGAGGAGCCTGCCCCCCATCCCAATTCGTAGAAGCTGATTCTCAATCTTCTCCTGGGTAAATTGCTGGGAGTGGGCAGTAATGTGGCGAATCGCGTGACCGGCCGTATTTGGATCGGTGCCATCAACCAATACCTGTAAATCTGCCCCGGTCCCCCGGGTAAAGTCTGCTTCAAAACCTGATGGAATGACGACAACAGCCTTCGCGTCGCCGCGCATCAGAATCGCTTCTACTTCATCCATGTCGCCTGGCCACTCATCGAAGCGGAGGGCATCCGTACTGCTTAAGTGTCTGATATAGTCTCGTGATAACGGGCTCATGTCCTGATCTAAAACCGCTACGGTCACATCTTCGATATCTACGGAAAAAGCATAACCCATGGTGACTAGCACAAGGACGGGCGAGAGCAAAAGCAATACGAAAGAGGTGGCATCACGAGTGATATGCCACCATTCTTTTCTGACAACAGACAAGACGCGTCGAAGGCTCATTGGGTAGTTTCCTCGACGGCCTGTCCTATTAAGGAGATGAAGGCTTCCTCCATTCGCGGCTGGGTACGGCGGATGTCCAAAATACTTATGTCGTTCTCCTCAAGTATTTTCCGAGCTTCGGCCGTGGCCTTGGTTGAATCTTCGGTTACCAACCGCAGCTGCCGGCCATAGGTTTGGATTTGTAGAACTGAATCGAGGTCTTCGAGCAGTTCACGCGCCCGGAACAGATCTGATGGCCATATGGCGACCAATTCACCAGATACCTTTTTCTTGATCTGTTCCGGCGTATCGCACAACAACATTCGGCCGACATAGAGTAATCCAATACGTGAACAACGTTCGGCCTCATCCATGTATGGCGTGCTAATGACAAGCGTTATTCCCTGTAAATGCAGGCTGGTGAGAATGTCCCAGAACTCCCGCCGGGATACGGGATCGACACCCGTAGTAGGTTCGTCCAGAAAGATGATCTCTGGAGTGTGGATCAGCGTACAGGCTAGGGCAAGTTTTTTTTGCATCCCTCCAGATAAATGGGC
>JAUVOB010000080.1 GCA_030599405.1 Chloroflexota bacterium
TCTCGCGCGGCAACGGATCGGGCAATGTCAAATCTGGCAGGGGATCGACCACGTTGATGACATCCTCCGTGCGGATCAAAGCCGGCGTGTACTCATTCGAAGTCTGACCGGCGATTCGCACGGTGGCGAAGGCCTTGACCAGACCCATATTTTGTCCTTCCTCGTCCGGTCGATTCCTAAGATTGACGCCAAATCTGGCGGTCAACGCCAAATGGCCTTCGAGAGGGCTCAGGTATTGGGTTAAGACCCAACCAAAGTACCCGTCCACAGGAGGTATTTTGCCAAGATCCGGCGGTGGATCAGGTATGCCTACCGGTTCTATGAAATCGTTACGCCGAACACGTACTGGTCTAAATTGACCACTTGCTGGTCCAAGCAGACTGACAGTGCTCCCCGCTTTTACCATACCCACATTGGGAGCAGATCTCTCGGGCCCTGCTCGCACGTTTACGCCGTGAGAGCCGACTACAGCCTGATTGCCAACTGTGACCAGGTATCGTTTCCATGCCCATCCATCAACAGTAGCCATGATCGGAGGTGGCTCCGGAGAGGGAGTGATGGATGCCCTATCTTCAGCTCCTATCGCCGCCTTCGGAACACGGATCTTCGCATAAGGTGCACGTTTCGAGACGACGACGACCATCGTTCCAGCCGGAAGAAAATAGTGTTGGTCTGCCTCAATATATAGGGTTGCTCCCCCAGTATTTACCTGCGCCAACTCTCCATAATCAAACAGGCTATCGTGGAGTATCCACCCTTCAAAATATGGTCCTGCGGGTTCCTTCCACCCCAATAGTGGAAGAAGAAATGGAGTGGGATCGATAATGTCATAAGGCCAAAGGCCAGGCTTCTGGCCCGGCCTCTGGTCCTGATTCGCACCTTCTTTTTTCAGAGAAAGGTGTAAATGCGTACCAAAGCTGTTTCCGGTGCTATCCGCAGTGCCCAAGATGGTGCCAACCTCGACAATCTGACCCTTGTTTACTAGCGCTCTCTGCAAATGACCATAGACCGTCCGATAACCATCTCTATGGGCAACTCGGACGTGAATACCGTAGTTGTGGCTTCTGGCATTCTCATGTACGCGGTAAACTTCTCCGGCGGCAACACAAAAGATCTTACTGCCCAATGGCGCCCTAATATCTATCCCATCATGACCAGGCAAGCCGAATTGGGCGTAATTTTGCGGATTAACCCCAAAGTGTTGAGTAATAACGTGATATTCTGTGGGCCAGATCCCGAACGTGAAATCTCCCATACTGGTTCCCTATTTCATTCTGGTACTGCGAGCAGTGAAATACTTACCGATTATGGATTTAGTCTAACCTAACTGAATATGCTGGGCAAGCATCTTTACCCGGGCGCGTTGCGCTTGTAAAATATACTCATGGGATTCCTAAAGAAACTTTTCGGCGGAGGTAACAATAGTACTTCCAGTAGCTCTGACAAGGATGGATTCTTCATCTACGTTCAATGTGATCGCTGTCAGAAACGGGTACGGCTCCGGATAATAAAGCAGCACGATCTCAATTATACCGACGATGGATTCGTGTGGCACAAGACGATTGTCGATAGTCGCTGCTTCCAGCAAATACCGGCCGTCGTTCACTTTGATCGGAGCCTGAACGTTCTTAGCCGGGAGATCGATGGCGGACAATTCATCACTAGGACAGAATATGAACAGGCTGAAGTAAGCCACAACACCGACAGCGGAGCGTCTGACGATTAAAGTCATCACGACAATCTGCGAATCAGACTCCGTCAACCTGGTTTGTTGATGGTTGTTACTGCCTTGTTCCGAGGCTAGAGATTATCGAGTTAAGCGCAAAATAAAAATGGACGAATCATCTCCAAAGACGATTACACTATATTCATCCGGATGGTGTGCTCATTCACGAAGTGTAGAAAGCTTTCTCAAGAGAAATGAAATCGATGTACGTAAGATAAACATCGACGGCGATAACGAGGCGCGACAGCAGCTTATCGAATTGAATAATGGCTTTGCCAGCGTACCTACGCTTCTCTTCCCAGATGGAACTAAGTTGACTGAGCCCTCCTTCTTTGAAATACGGCAGAAACTCGGAATGGAGCAACCTCCTGGGTTGGCAGACAGAGTACGCAGCCTGCTGGATCGCAGCAAGGATTAATAAGTGACTCATCCAGACCGATTCCCGTGTACCGAGACCAGTCAAGATAATCCTTTCCGCTCTACCTAATGCTCATATACCTACTGATATTCTTTGCTTTCGCGGCTGACCGTCTCACCAAATGGTGGGCAGCGAGCTACCTCTCCACTGGAGGTGGTGTTGAGATTCACCCGCTTATCCGGTTGCAGCCGACGTACAACAGCGGCATAGCTTTTGGTATGTTTCAGGGTATCGGGGCAATAGTTGGTTGGATTACTATCGGAGTCCTCGTTGGGATGTTCGTTTTCCTCAGGAGGGTACCCCGGTCGATGTGGTTGCTTCGAATTGGGCTGGCATTAATCATCGGTGGAGCACTGGGAAATTTAGTAGATAGGGTCACCGCTGGAGAGGTACTTGATTTCATCACTTCGCCTATAAGGCCAGGGATCTTTAACGTTGCCGATGTTATGATCAACATCGGCGTTCTACTTAGTATTATCAGCCTATTTTTTCAGCAACCATCAGGGGAAACCATCCCTGCAACGACCGCGGGTCAGGATCTAGATTAGTCTACTCTGTCGGTATACGGTTGCCTTCTGGCGCCCTTTCCCCCTCGACTACGATCAACGAAAATAAGCAAACTGAAATACCTAGCTTCTCGGCAAAATCATCAGCAAGAAAAAGAAACCCGCGAATCCCCAACTGATAATTCCAAGCTCCACTTCACCATTGATATATAAGATGGTGCCAGAAAGAAGCGTTGCAGCGGCCAGCAGGCTCCAGTTCGGGCGATTTAGGCGCCTCTCGATCCGGTTAAGTTGTCGCATCAGCGATCGATCCGGCAGCGTTCGCACGCGAAGCCGTCCTCCCTCAGCAGCGACCAGAACACGGTTTAACTGCGATGGTAAGAAGCTAAATAGTTTTAACCATTCTGCCAACGCCGTGAAGCTGACATCCCATGCTTCCCGGCTGCTGATGATCTCTCGACCATACCTCTCCGTCAGATGCCAGGGATTGATGTCGGGATCCAAGAGCGACGCGAGACCTGATAACATCCCAAGTGCCCGGCCCAGAAATACGAAATCCTGGGGAACCTGGAACGGAAACTCAAAGAGCAGATCTCGGAATTCTTGGCCGAGCTCTTGCATCTCCCGGGGATCTGGTTTGGTGAGTTCAAGCAGATTCCGCCCCCAGAGCTGATCCAAGATACGCTCTTGAGCCTCTGTGATGCGATCTAGATCGCTTCCCGGAAGAAAGAAGCCGAGATCATTATAGGCATCGGTGAGCCCTCTCGCATCCCTCTGGGTTACGCTAACCAGAACGCGACGAAGATTATCTCCCATTAGCTCTTCAATATGCCCGACCATCCCAAAATCGACGAAGGATAGGCGGAATTGACGAGGTCGCCCGTCCGATCGCCTCCTCTCAGGACCGTACGGTAGCACAAAGAGGTTTCCAGGATGGGGATCGGCGTGGAAGAAACCCTCCTTGAATATCTGCTGAAAGTAGGCGTCAAGGACGAGTTGGGCCACCTCCGAGGTATCGATCCCGGCGGCTGTGATGCCATCGATATCTGTTATCTTGATACCACTAACATCCTCCAGGACCAAGACCCTTCTTGTTGAGTGTTGCCGATAGACAGCCGGAATAACGATATCGTCGTTATCGGCAAATAGCTCGGCAAATTCCTCGGCGTTGTCCGCCTCGGATACATAGTCCAACTCCTCCCAAAGCGTCGACGAGAACTCGTCCATGAGAGCAGGGACATTGGCCCTCTTTCGGATCGGCCGGTATCGCATAGCCCATCTGGCGACCACGTACAAGGCGGCTAGATCCGTCCTGACAATATCCTCGATTCCCGGTCGTTGCACCTTGACTACCACGGACGGACCACGGTTGGTTCGCCTGCTAGCGGATGGTACCAACCAGGCCCGATGCGCCTGGCCTAAAGAGGCAGCCGCCAGCGGCTCGATCTCGAACTCGGAGAAATGTTGCGAAAGGTCTCCAAGTTCCGCATCCAGAACGATCTGGATATCGGCGAAAGGAACTGACGGTACTTCATCTTGAAGACCAGTCAATTCCTCGGTGATCTCTGGTGGCAACACGTCGACACGCGAGCTCAGAAATTGCCCCAGCTTGATCATTACGCCCCCCATGTCGACTGCCAGCGCCCGGAAACGACGTGACAAACGGCGGAATCGATCTGGTCGGCTTCGCCGCACTGATCCCTTGAAAATCCTCCCCAGAAGCAGATCCCACCAGACGAGGTGGATTATGACGCGGGCAAAAAACCAGAGTATGTGGCGATAGCGGCTCCGGTCAATGACCTGAGTAGACTCTTCGACGATGACGGTCATATTACCAATCACAATAGGCCGTTAACAGTGACATAGCATACCTGTCGCGCATTACTTTGTCACGAAAAAGGAGGCTTCACCAGGTCGATGGCAAAGCCTCCAGACGCATTAAATGGCCCATACGGGAATCGAACCCGTGTTTCGGCCTTGAGAGGGCCGCGTCCTAGGCCGCTAGACGAATGGGCCGACTAGCGGAGCGAATTCTAGCAGAGGGCTATTTCGCTGTCAAACCGGGGAAATAGGCGTATTGGCATGGAAAAAGACATTAACAGAATCTGGATAAGGCGACTATAATGAGGGCCATTCTGTCATCGGCCCGTCGCACAGACATATACGAGAAACGTGGAACTACTAAGTAATCTTAATCCGGCCCAGAAGACGGCCGTTACCGCGGAAGGTGGACCTGTTTTGGTCCTTGCTGGTCCGGGAAGTGGAAAAACTCGCGTCCTAACCCACCGCATAGCCTACCTAATTCAAGAGCTGGGAGTCGATCCTTGGCGCATTATGGCCGTCACGTTTACGAACAAGGCAGCCCGCGAAATGGTCCAGCGGGTAGGCCTATTGCTCGGCGGCAATCCACAGGGCATGACTCTGGGGACGTTCCATGCGACGTGTGTCCGGCTGCTTCGAAGGGAATCTAGTTCCTTATCTTCATATGACGCTAACTTCCTCATTTTTGACACCGATGATCAGCGGCGAGTCGTTACCCAGGCGATTAAGGATCTGAATATCGACGATTCCAGATTCCAGCCTGCCAGGATGCTGAATAACATCAGTAATGCAAAAAATGAGATTGTGACCGCCGATAGATTCGCCGCCTACAACTATGTCTCAGAGGTCACACGAAGGGTATACCAACGTTACCAGGAGCTATTGGTTGCCAACAATGCCATGGATTTCGATGACTTGCTGATGAACACGGTGCTGTTGCTCGATGAACATCCAACGATCCTTCAGCGCTATCAGCAGAGATATGAACATATCCTGGTTGACGAGTTTCAAGATACCAATACTGTCCAATACGAGTTGTTGATAAGGCTCTCCGCCCATCACAAGAACATTTTTGTCGTTGGTGACGCCGATCAGTCCATTTATCGCTGGCGTGGTGCGGATTTTCGAAACATCAGGCGGTTCCGCGAGCATTTCGCCCAATCCCAGCAAATTTTGCTTGAGCAGAACTACCGATCCACACAGATCATTCTCGACGCAGCGAAAGCCGTCATTCGCCAGAATCACGATCGCATAGATAAGGAACTATTTACGGATCGTTCAGGTGGAGAGCTAATTAGAGTAAGTGAAGCCTACAACGAAGCCGATGAGGCGAATGCGATCTTGGACATCATATCCGAGCTGGAATACCAGAATGTTCCTGCAGGCAGCTGTGCCATTATGTATCGGACGAATGCCCAGAGCCGTGTTCTGGAGGAGGCATTTGTACGCGCCGGTAGGAACTATCGTCTGGTAGGAGCCACCCGTTTCTATGGTCGCCGTGAAATCAGGGATCTCATTGCCTACCTGCGGCTTGTGTATAGCCATACAGATTCGGTGAGTTTCGCCCGGATTATCAACACACCCACGCGGGGGATCGGCAGAAAAACCCTTGATCTGTTTTATGGTTGGGCTGATCAGAATAATTGGCGCCCTGGTGAAGCACTGTTAGCCCTGGCACGCAGCGATGATTTGCAGCATCCATTTTCAGGACGAGCACATAATGCCCTTTCTCGTTTTGGAAAGAAGTTAAATGAGTGGATCGAACTAAGTGACCAGATAACCGTAGGAGACCTGCTTGATACCATCCTGGCTGGTATTGATTTTCGTGCCTATCTTGACGATGGAACTGAAATTGGGAGAGACCGGTGGGCGAATGTTACAGAGCTTCGAGGTGTCGCGGTCGAATATGAAGAACACGATCTTGGTCAGTTTCTTGAGCAGGTCGCTCTCGTGTCGGATGTCGACAACCTGGAAGACAGCTCAAACGTACCTACCCTATTGACCCTCCACTCGGCCAAAGGATTGGAGTTTCCGGTTGTTTTCATTATCGGGCTGGCAGACGGTACATTGCCCCATAACCGGTCTCTTGCGAACGGGGAGGAACTTGCGGAGGAACGGAGGCTGTTCTATGTGGGTTTGACGCGGGCTCAGGAGCGGATATTCCTCTCCTATGCCTTTCGCCGTACCTCTTACGGCGAGTCCGAAGTAACAGTACCCTCTAGATTCTTAAACGACATACCGGTCGAACTGATCGAAGGAAGCGATATCCACCACCGCCGGCAGAAGACCATAA
>JAUVOB010000121.1 GCA_030599405.1 Chloroflexota bacterium
CTCGTACAATATCCAATTTTGTCCACGATCTAGATTCGGGGTGGGTTCAACCGATTGTATTAAGCCGGGAACAATGTTCGAATAGAGAACCTGTACGTCCCAGTCATCGGCCGGTTGGCACGGGCGTAGTTCTACTGGAATCTCCCCTTCAGGTGCCTGGTCAGTGATCCAAATGTCTTGCCTCGTGTAGACCGCGAAGTTAGCTTTGCGCAGCACGGGCAATTCCGGTCCGCTCTCGCTGGCTTCTGCTATGAGATTATACGCGCCATGCCGGCCTGCCACTGCGACGAGTTCGTCCAATAGGGCGAGCCAAATATCTTCGTTGATTTGAGAGTCATCGTCATTAATGTCGCCAGGTGGAGACGCCCCAAGGCAGGCCAGTCGCGCGCTGTTGCTGCCCTGCTCCCATCCGATCTGAACGAAAGCCTGTTTTCGGCCTTTGTCTGAACGCCACACATAGGTGGCGTATTCGCCGCCAACGATCATGTTGACTAGGGCGCTTCGAACAGGATGGGGGCTACTGGTTAAGGCGGCTTCCGCCTCGAGGATGATGCCGTATTCGCCTAGACGAATGACTAGAGGTAGATCTCTTAAATGAAAGGGTCTGATCATGTAGCTTAAGTTTAGCAGTCGCGCCAGCCAGATGCAAGAGCGGAAGGTGATAGGAGCCGGCGCAACAACCTTTCTTACAGGGCGATAACCCCAAAGTTGCCTGCCGGCGACTTCATATCGTCTGGCTATATATTGCAGGATCCATGCACAATCTTTACGCGATTAAGTATCTTGTGCTATAAATAAATAGGTCTGGGCTAACAATCTAGGCATTGCACACAGAACAGTTATTCCTAAGTTTTAGAATCTCATCCTTGCTTCAGAGACAGGAAAATATCCCTTGTCAAAGGAGGTGCAACATGCTCTCGACCCTTAAGTTAACCCTTGTCGAGTCACTACGTTATCGAGGTTTTTTGGGGCAGTGGAGCTGGCTTGCGCACAGGCTTTCGGGACTTGCCGTCCTACTATTCCTAATCATCCATGTCTGGGATACGGCGAACGCTACGTTCTGGCCTGAGGCTTATAGCTACACCGTGGAGATCTTCAAATGGTTTCCTTTCAGCGTTGGCGAAATTGCCCTCATGGCAGCCGTCCTTTACCATGCCTTTAACGGTATAAGGATCACACTCTTGGATTTCAAGCCAGATTGGTGGCGCTACCAGCGCCAATCTGCCATAGTGGTCTGGTTACTCTTCGCGGTGGTATTTGCCCCGATTGCCATCTCAATGTTTAGCCGCACCATGAACCACTGCAACACACTTGCAGCTGAGGGTTTGAGCTGCTGGACCTTCCCTACACCATAGTCTGATTGTTCGATTTGATTCCTAATGTCTTTGATCGATACCGAGGAGTGTCCATATGACCACGACAAGGCGGTTTGAACGGCAAAGTAACTTCGAACGCTATGCCTTCCTCTTTATGCGATTGTCGGGTATTGCCCTGTTGCTCTTAGCCGTTGGCCACATGTTGCTTCAACATATTCTGCGCGATGTTCACAGCCTGACCTTACAGGCTGTTCAAGATATTTGGCGTTCATGGGGGTGGAGAGCCTATGATCTTCTGTTATTGCTATTCGCCATCGTTCATGGTTTCAATGGTCTTCGCCAGGTTATTGAGGACTATATGCACGATCAAAGGATAGTACGCGTAACAAACGCCATCTTGCTTGGACTTGTTATAGTCACCATCCTGTGGTCGGCCGTGGCGATTTTTAACTTTAATCCGGACGCGGTTATGGCGGTAGGTGAATAACATCATCTTTCACCTCAAATATGAGGACCAGATCAAATATCCTTTATTGATCGCGAATTCCTGCGATTCAATGGGTGAAATTGTCAATCGTTACTGGCGGTATCTGAGATAATCCAACAACGAGCTGTCTATGTCTGAAAAGATTCACACACATATTTTCGATTCTGTGATAGTAGGCGCGGGTGGCGCCGGACTGATGGCTGCCCTGTATGCAAGTCGCTCGTCAAACGTGGCTGTCATCTCGAAGCTATATCCCACCCGTTCCCACACGGGTGCAGCCCAGGGTGGAATTGGGGCCGCGCTTGGAAACCTTGAGGAGGATCATTGGGAATGGCACGCATATGATACGGTAAAAGGATCGGACTTTCTCGCCGACCAGGATGTCGTGGACATCCTATGCCGCGAGGCTGTGGAGACCGTGATCGAACTTGAGCATATGGGCTTGCCATTTGATCGTACTCCTGAAGGTAAGATTTCCCAGCGGCGCTTCGGCGGACATACGAACAACGAAACGGGTCAGCCTGTTATGCGTGCGTGTCACGCTGCGGACCGGACCGGTCACATGATTCTCCAGACTCTCTACCAACAGTGTATTAAAAACCAGGTCCAATTCTATGACGAATACCATGTCATGGATCTCATCCGTATCGACGATACAATTCGGGGCGTCGTGACGGTCAACATCGCCACAGGGGAATACCATATCTTCCACAGTAAGGCTGTGCTGATCGCCACCGGCGGGTGGGGACGCTGCTGGGAAGTGACATCCAATGCCCATTCGCTTACCGGTGATGGCGCAGCAATCTGCTTGAGACGAGGCATTCCTCTGGAGGACATGGAGTTTTTCCAGTTCCATCCGACGGGTATATTCCGGCTTGGTATTCTACTCACCGAGGGTGTGCGAGGCGAAGGTGGCGTGCTTGTCAACGATCAAGGCGAGCGTTTCATGGAACGGTACGCGCCGACAATTAAAGATCTTGCCAGTCGTGATGTAGTTAGTAGAGCTATTTATCTAGAGGTTCAAGCCGGACGTGGAATAGGCGGCAATAATTACGTTCATCTTGATGTACGACCTGAGACGGTAAATCATTACTTGAAAGAGGCTGGAGAAGATCGGCGCATTGATGCCGCATATATCGAGGAGAAGTTGCCCGATATCGCCGATTTCACCCGGACCTACCTGGGAGTTGATCCGGTCAGAGAACCGATGCCCGTCCAGCCGACTGCGCACTACGCAATGGGGGGCATCCCAACTGACCTGCACGGCCGGGTGGTCCTTGACGGCGAGAACACAATTTTGGACGGTTTGTACGCGGCAGGTGAAGTTGCCTGTGTCTCAGTACACGGAGCGAACCGGCTGGGCACAAATTCGCTTGTGGATCTTGTCGTATTTGGAAGGAGGGCCGGTTTGCACATGGCTGACTACTGCTTAGAGGCCGATTTGTTGCCCTTGCCTGATAACGCGGCGAGCAGCGTCGTCAATGAGATTAGCCGAATTCGTGGTAATTCAGGCGGCGTTAAATCACACCAAATTAGAACGGATATGCAACGCACCATGACTGACAATGTGGGTGTTTTTCGAACCGCTGAAACTCTGGCAAAAGCCCGCGAAGTTCTAGAGAATTTGGCCGAACAATACGAGAGCATAGAAATCGACGATAAAGGAAAACGGTTCAACACTGATTTGCTAGAAGCCTGGGAGTTAGGCTGTTTGATCGAATTGGCACAGGCTACCACTGAGTCAGCCCTGGCCCGATTTGAGAGCCGCGGCGCCCACGCCAGAGATGATTTTACGGACCGTGACGATGAAAATTGGCTGAAGCATACCCTGTGCTTCAAGGATGGCGATTCCAATCGCCTCGATTATAAACCTGTAACCCTCGGGCGTTACGAACCTAAACCTCGAGTCTACTAGCCATATCTCATGGCCGCAGGGAAAAATCTAACCAGTATGGCAGGTATAGGGAATCAAGATCGATGTTTGTTGCCCAAGGTTGCCATACAGATGAGGAGAGATAAATGCGGGTCGAGTTAAGAATCCGGCGCTACAATCCCGAAGTGAAGAAAAAACCATGGTGGGGAGAATATGACGTCGACGATGTTAATCCAAACGATTCTGTGCTGGACGTGCTTCACCGGGTTAAATGGACGATCGATGGGTCGCTATCGATGCGGCGTTCATGCGCTCATGGTGTTTGTGGCTCAGACGCCATGCGCATCAATGGAACCAATGCGCTGGCCTGCAAAGTTCTAGTCGGCCGGTTGGCAAAGGAGGGGAGCGAAAAGGTCAATATACAGATAGAACCGTTACTCGGGTTGCCTGTAGAAAAAGACTTGATAGTTGATATGGAACCATTCTTCGCCCACTACCGGTCGGCAATGCCCTTCTTTGTCAATGAGACACCCGCGCCTGACGACAAGCGGGAGCGCCGTCAGACCCCAGAGGATAGAGCAAAATTCGACGACACGACCAAGTGCATTCTTTGTGCAGCTTGCACGACCTCTTGCCCAAGTTTTTGGGCCAATGGTCGCTATGTCGGTCCTGCTACCATTGTGCAGGCTCACCGGTTCATCTTCGATAGCCGCGATCGAGCTTATCAGGAGAGGTTGGAGATTCTAGGCCAGCGGTTTGGGGTGTGGCGATGCCGGACGATCTTCAATTGCACCAGCGCTTGCCCTCGAGATATCGAAGTGACAAGGGCAATCGCCGAGGTTAAGAAAGCCTTAGCGACCGGAATCGTATAAGGTTCTATCCCACGGAAGAGTTATCGTTGCCAGGGCTCGAAGTTCTCTAGAATTGAGCCGCCAATAAACTCGCGTAAAATCGAATCGCTGGGAATGCCATCTCCTGTAATAGGATCAAACCACTGTAGAAACGCCAACAGGCGATTAGCTTCAATTCTCTCGGGCGTCTGATGCTCTACCTGCAGCAACAGTGGTTGGGCTAGCGGCTTAAGTACTGATAGCTCGTAGACCAAGGCCGAGTTGAAGAATACGTTTGCATTGCTCTGATTTGGAAAGATGTGGATTTTCTCTCCCCTACGTACACTCGGCCATCGCTTAATCGTATCGGCCGCTGAGTAACCACGTCGCGCTGCGTCTCGCACGATCCGGCGAAGCATCCGAGTGTCAGTTGTTGGCACGCGATTATGTCGGTCTAGATTGAGCTGCGTAAAGGCTGAGATAAAAATGCGGTAAGTCGCTTCTGGCGGGATACCATCGACTATGCGTGGGTTTAGACCATGTATACCCTCGATTAGGATGACCTGTTCGGAGCTAATCTGTAACTCAGGGCCGAGCTCTCTCTCACCAGTCTTGAAATTGTAACGCGGTTGATCGATCATTCGGCCGGCGAGGAGCATTTGTAAGTGATGGCGGAATAGGGGGATATCAACTGCCTCGAGAACCTCGAAGTCATACTCCCCACGCTTATCTTTCGGCGTTAGCTCCCTGTCAACGAAATAATTATCCATGTTTATGGCGACGGGATGGATTCCCATAGCTAATAGCTGTATTGCCAAGCGCTTGCTGAACGTCGTCTTCCCGGCCGACGACGGGCCTGATATAAGCACGATTTTCAAGGCTGGTCTGCAAGAGGCGATATCTGAAGCGATGGTTGCCAGCTGCCTGTTATGCAGTGCCTCGGCCACGAGAACAACTTCCTGTGTTCTTCCGGCGCGAATGGCTCCATTCCACACAGCGACACTAGGTACTCCGATGACGCTAAGCCACTCATCGTATTCACGAAATACGCGCGCCAGTCGCGGTTCGTCCACAAACGGCTGCAGCTTGTTTGGAGCTCTACGTCGCGGAAACTGGAGAATGAAACCGTCCCCATAGAGTCGCAAGTCAAAAAGGTCGAGATAACCAGTGCTGGGAACCATAAAACCATGAAAATAGTCGCGAACACCGGCTAGCTCGTATAAAGTCAGATAATCTTTTCTTCGTCTGCTGAACAGATC
>JAUVOB010000345.1 GCA_030599405.1 Chloroflexota bacterium
CTCTTGGGCTGCATCTTCGTCATCGTTATCACAAGCCGACCAACACTCCTCATCGGCTTTGCCATAATCTCTGCGACACTTATCTGGTATATCCTGTTCTTGCGTGGCTGGACGCAACTTGCCGCTGGCGTTGGTCGGTTCGGT
This sequence comes from Chloroflexota bacterium, assembly GCA_030599405.1. Classification (GTDB taxonomy): domain Bacteria; phylum Chloroflexota; class Anaerolineae; order Promineifilales; family Promineifilaceae; genus UBA11865. Next base: position 145 of record JAUVOB010000345.1, read on the forward strand.
TACCGTAGTGACCCTGATTTACTGTGCAGTCGAGTTCTGCGTGGTAGGAATGCTTGTCTACAACGACCCGACCATGGCGAGCGAAACCGTGCTTATGGAACTGGCGCGTACACTCATGGGGCAAACGGGCCATGTTCTGGTTCTGTTAGGAGGCATTCTTGCCACCGTTTCGTCCGCTAATGCCAGCATCATGGCTGCCTCTCGAATCAGTTTCGCTATGGGGCGCGATCACCTCATGCCCGACTGGTTTAATCAGATCCACCTTAGATTCAGAACGCCCTATCGGTCAATCGCAGCAACCGGAGGACTGACGCTTATCCTGCTTGTGGTTTTGGGATCCAGACTCGAGCTTTTGGCAGAGGTCGCGGCCTTTCTAAGTCTGCTGCTCTATGCCCTCACCTGTCTGGCCTGCATGGTGATGAGGCACGCCAGCCCTGACTGGTATCGGCCCACATTTAGAACACCGGCGTATCCCATTGTGCCCATACTCGGACTCTTGGGCTGCATCTTCGTCATCGTTATCACAAGCCGACCAACACTCCTCATCGGCTTTGCCATAATCTCTGCGACACTTATCTGGTATATCCTGTTCTTGCGTGGCCGGACGCAACTGGTGGGCGCATCGAACATGCTATGGCACCGGAAAGTCATCGAGCCGCTTATCGCCAGGGCTGAGAATTACATGACCGCGCGCCGCGAGGCATTTCCCGTTATCCTGGTCCCCATGGCCAATCCTCAGACAGAACGGTCACTGCTCAAGGTTGGTGCGGCTTTGGCTAGGGAACACCGTGCGCGTCTGCACCTGGTTCACGTTTTGAGCGTGCCCACTCAGACGCCGTTGGAGGCGGGCCGCATGGAGTTCGAGGAGATGCGTCACCAGAAGGAAACGCTACTGGATGTTGCGTTGCGACGCGCGGCCGACCAGGGCGTCCGGGCGTGGGGCAACGCTTTGATCGCCCACAACGTGCCCTCGGCCATCCTGAGCGTAGCAGACATGGAGGGCCCTGACCTGATTCTTATGGGCTGGCATGGTGAGGTCCGGTCCCCTCGGACCCACCGCACTAATGTGGCCAATGTGCTGAAAGTTGCGAACTGCAATGTTTTGGTGCTCAAGGACAACGGTTTGAATGAGGTCCGGCGCATCCTAGTTCCCGTTGGTAGCGGTCCGCACTCGAAACTGGGATTGAGGGTGGCCCACGAGTTGGCCAAGGAATGGGGAGCCTCCATTACAGCGATGGCAGTCCAAGTTGGCCGTGGGTACTCTGCCTCCCGGTCAGACTTCGATCGCGAAAGTTTGCAGTTTTTTCAAGGGTTGGCCGAAGAATTCATCCGCGATGCCCTGACCGAGGCTGGTGTGACCGCCGAAGTGCAGGCCGTGATCGACACCGACGTCGACCAGGCTATTATCAACGCTTCTGCGAATCAGGACCTCATAATCATTGGCGCGTCGAACAATTGGTTCTTGCGCCAGTGGCTTTTCGGTTCCATCCCTGACCGGGTGGCCAATCGTGCATCGGCCTCGGTGTTAATGGTCCGCTCGAAGGCCTGATCTCCGCTGCTCGTTGACCACCTAGAACAATTACCCCTTCATTGAGCTAAGGTTATACTAGGCGACGTTAGTTCTGAAGCAACTTAGGAGTCACGAAATCATCCCAATGTGGTCTCTCACAAGATACTCTTATTGGCTTTGTGCCTTTCGACGTAACATGATATTATGCTGTTGTTTGGTTTAATCTTGGAGCATGGTTTTGATGTAAATATGTCTTTTAGTATGTGGCGATAGTTTGTCTTAAAACCAATGTCCCCTCTGAGAAGCGGAGAAGGATTAAAAACATTGGAGGGTTCTTCGTTTCACTTCGCGGCCCTATGTCATTTCTAGCAAGTCCTAAGTTGTCCCTGCATTTATGCTTATCGGATACGTAAGATAATGAAAATACGTGGTAATGCCCACACAATGATACTCCCGCAGGGAAATATGGAAAAATTTCTCAAAGAAAAGGTATCCCGTAGCATAACGGCGCTGTTCTGCTAAGGGTCTTTGAGCTCTTGAATGGCCTTTCGGAAATGGAGGAGATGATGAAGAAAATTCAGTATAAATTAGAGAAGGAGATCGCCACAATTACGATGGATGACGGAAAAGCGAATGCGATGGACTCTGTTTTTTTCGAAGAGATGGGCCAGGCGATTGATCGTTTAGAAGGAGATGGCGCTAAAACGCTCATCATTACGGGCCGTCCCGGTTATTTCTCTGGAGGTCTTGACGTAAAGCTGATGCCCTCACTGTCTCCGACCGAACTCAATGCGTTTGTCGAGATTTTCGCTCGAACGATTTTGCGCATATTCTCTCTCCCTGTTCCCACTTTTGCGGTTTGCACCGGGCATACTGTCGCTGGCGGTGCCATTCTCGCTTTTTCATGTGATCTTCGTTTTGCCGTCGAGGGTCCTTATCGTATTCAGATGAATGAAATGGTGATTGGTATCTCTTTTCCAAGTTGGATGCTTCTCATAGGCCGATCCGCGGTTCCAGTGCAGTGGCTTGCCGAGTCGTTTCTCCATGGAAGAGCGTACAGCCCAGCGGAAGCGGTGGAAAAGGGAATGTTTCACGGCCTGATTAAGAATGAAGAAGACGTTATAGCGCATGCCAGGGCCCAAGCTGAAAATCTAAAGACTCTGAATCTTCAAGCCTATCATACGAGCAAGAAACGAATGCGCGGTTCTGACGTTGAGCATGTTCTAGAGCTTTTGAAAGAAGAGTTACCGTTTAAGGAAAACTAA
>JAUVOB010000425.1 GCA_030599405.1 Chloroflexota bacterium
ACGTCGCAACTTCAAAAGCATATGTGATAAATTTGGCTATCCTTCCAGAACCTGTGGACTCGGGATCAATTATCATGATGGGTAGCCATGATCTCGCGCTAGAGATCCTTGCTGAGGGAATGCATACCGAAGCGTGTAACGTAGAACTCTTCTGCGTGTCCGTGGGCAGCCTTGATGGTCTCATCGCCCTGCGCCAAGGTCTCTGCCATATTGCCGGATGTCATCTGCCAGAGAGTTCCGGAGACGACTTCAACATTGCCCACGTTCAACATCTGTTTCCGGGAAGGTCAATGGCCATGGTGACAGTAGGGTATCGGCAACAAGGCATTCTGACCCAGAAAGGCAATCCAAAAAAGGTATCCGAGATCGGCGATCTGGCACGCGATGATATATCCATAATCAATCGTCAACCCGGATCTGGCACGCGTCTCTGGCTAGACCGGATCCTTTCGGAAATTGGCATTCCTCATAGTCAGGTTATCGGGTACGACCATGAGGTCAAGACCCACCATCATGTGGGTCTGGCGATATCGCGAGGTGAGGCCGATGCGGGCGTCGGCTTACTTGCGGAGGCAAAGATGATGGGGCTAGATTTTACTCCACTTTTCGAGGAGCGATATGACCTGGTCCTTCCCGCCGATGAATTCGATAATCCCACTTTCACCCCGCTGTTCGACCGCCTCCATTCAGAAGATTTCCGCAAAGCGGTTTCCGGTCTCGGTGGATACGACACGGACCGTACCGGAGAGATGGTAACCGTTGGCATGGAGCCAATAGGCAATTAGCGTTTGCTGTGACACGATTCTACAGGATCGTCTCTGGCACTGTATGCGAACCATTTGATTCAGGAGCAACATTGCAGAAATACATGGAATCTCTATCTGGGACGTCAGAGATAAAAATAACATGGTATCTCGGCCGGCTTCTCTTTCTGTTGTTTACGGTTACCGCCTGTCAAGAGGGAAGGGAAACCACCACTCTTTCCGGCAATAAGCCGACGGGAAGTCAGAAAGTCATTATCCTGGCTACAACGACCAGCACCCAGGATTCGGGATTACTTGATGTGCTTGTACCAATATTCGAGGATCAGAGCGGCTACGTTGTTAAGGTTATAGCCGTTGGAACTGGTCAGGCCTTGAGAATGGGTGAATCCGGCGACGCCGACGTGATGTTGGTCCATGCCCCAGCCGCTGAGAAGGTTCTCATTGAAAACGGAAGTGCGATCGACCGGCGGCTCATCATGCATAACGACTTCGTCGTCGTCGGCCCACCAGAGGATCCAGCAGGCATCCGTGGCTTCTCAGATCCCTACTTAGCGTTCTCGACGATCACATCTTCGGGTTCGAGCTTCGCCTCACGCGGTGACGACTCCGGCACACACAAGAAAGAGTTGAGTATTTGGAACGAAGCAGGAGCTGTTCCAAACGAGACGCGATATTTAGAGTCAGGTCAGGGCATGGCGGCGACGCTGAGAATCGCATCGGAAAAGACCGCCTACACGCTTACTGACCGGGCTACTTTTCTGGCACAGGAGGATACATTGGATCTGGACATCATGGTAGAAGGCCATGGCTCATTACTAAACCTCTACCACGTGATGGCCGTAAACCCCGAGAGATGGACCCTTGTCAACGAGGAGGGTGCGCGGGCGTGGATGGATTTTCTCGATTCTGATACGACGCAAAAGGAAATAGGATCATTCGGTGTTGAGGAATATGGCCAACCCCTGTTCTACCCGGACGCGGGAAAGATTGAGAGCGAACTACAGTAAAAGAAGCGAAAGATGGATTTCATAATCGATGGTATCAAACGGGCGTTTGAACTCCTTCTGTCCCTGGATGAGGAAGTCCTGCAGATCACTCTTCTATCATTAAGATTGTCAGGAATCGCTACGGCTATAAGCCTTCTCTTGGGTTTGCCTGTCGGAACAATGCTGGCGTTGGGTCGGTTTCGCACGCGCCGATTTTGGTTGAGTCTCGCCAATACAGGGATGGCTCTTCCTCCGGTGGTTGTCGGACTAGTAGTAGCACTCATGCTCTGGCGCAGCGGCCCATTTGGCTCTCTTGGCATCATGTATTCGCCAGCGGCTATTGTTATAGCCCAGTTGATAATCGCTACACCGATTATCATTGGATTAACTGTCGTATCCCTTCAACAATTAGATCCAGCCCTGCAGTTTCAGCTATTGGGCCTTGGTGCTTCCCGACTACAGATGGTTTGGGAGCTATGGAAAGAAGCGAGATTGCCGCT
>JAUVOB010000212.1 GCA_030599405.1 Chloroflexota bacterium
CCTTCGATGAATGTTCACTCCGCACGGCTCCCGCGCTTGGGTTTGATATTTCTTAACCTGCAGAATCCCGAGAAGGAGTTCCTCTCCGAGAAAACGATAAGGCGAGCGTTAGCCATAGCGATTAACCGCCAATGGATTATCGATCATGTCTTCCTGGGACAGGCCGTCCAATCCATAGGACCTATCATGCCCGGCACCTGGGCTTTTGCCGAGGGCATCAAAGCTCTTCCTTTCGATCCAGACGAGGCAGCCCAAATTCTTGAGAGCGAGGGCTGGGAACTTCCGGCCGGTGCATCACCGGGAACACCTGAATATCAACGCGTGAAAGATGAGGAAATCCTCTCCCTCGAGCTGGTCCATCTTGAAGATGATACAAATACACAAATCGCTGAATTGGTTAAACGATATTGGGAAGCGATTGCCATCAAAGTTGAATTGGTCCCTGTCTCGTCCGACAGTCTTCTAAACGATTTCCTCCAACCACGTGATTTTCAAGCCGTCCTCACTGAGTTGGATCTTGGCAGTTACCCTGATCCTGACCCTTACCCGTTATGGCACGACTCGCAAACAGAAACAGGGCAGAACTACAGCGGTTTTTCTGATCGCAATACCAGTATTTGGCTTGAACAGGCGCGCACGACACCAGATCGTGGGCGGCGCTCGGATTTATACACCAGCTTTCAATACCGATTCCAGGATCAGGTCCCGTCGATCCTCATGTATTATCCGATTTATAATTACGGTATTGATGCTCAGTTGCAGGGTGTGAGCGTAGGACCACTATTCAACCCTAGTGACCGATTCAACACTGTTTTCGATTGGTTCCTTGTTGCCCGCCGGGGTGTATCGCCAGAAAAAGAAGAAACACCTCAACCCTAGGCGCAGCGGCAGATCAACCCTTGAACATTGCAAAAACTCACTCATGTGATCCAAATCCCGAGACCAAGCGGGAAAACTGCCGTGGTATAATCCGACCGCTCTGCAAGCTCTTATGCAGACCCAGAAAGGTATATTCGTGACCGAAAAAGAAGAACCCCAATCCACTAAATTACTGAAAGATCTCAAGCCAGCCCAGGAACTTCATGGAAAGATTTCCAAGATTGAACTCTTCGGCGCATTCGTCGATGTTGGCTTAAAACAGCAAGGTTTAATTCATATCTCGCAATTGAAGCAAGGGAAGATCAACCGGGTAGAAGACATCGTCCAACTGGGGGATGAAGTGGATGTCTGGGTTCTCAAAGTCGATCCGGACGCCAATCGTCTAGACCTCACGCTGATCAAGCCAGTCGCACTCAATTGGAAGGATATCCAACCGGGCAATAAATACTCAGGAGAAGTCATAAGGCTTGAAAAATTCGGCGCATTCGTTGACATCGGGGCTGAACGACCAGGATTAGTGCATGTTAGCGAAATGCGTGATGAATACGTCTCTGACCCCGGCGAGATCGTTAAAGTCGGGGAAAAAGTGGAAGTGAGTGTGCTCGAAGTAGATAGTAAGAAACGACAGGTACGCCTGAGCATGAAAGCTGCGGAAATGATTGAAGAGCTAGATGATGAACCCGAAGAAGTGCTCCCAACAGCGATGGAAATTGCTCTCCGAGAAGCCATCGATGGACCTGATAACGATGTAGAAACCTCTGCAGTAGATGTGAAAACGACAACAAAGGGCCGCAAGGAACTTGAAGATATCTATAGTCGGACCCTTAGCCACAAGATTCAAACTGTATCAAAGAAAGAGGGAGAGTAACCCGTTACTCACATATACACCCGTATCTAAAAAGCGCCTTATGGGCGCTTTTTTTATATTCCGATTTTGGGTGGCAATTTATTCGTCAACGCCACTCAAATTTTTCTAACCAAAAATGCTTTTCCGGTTACTCGTCCACACTCAACCAATCATCGGCCTTATCGTCCTCGTCGTAAAGTTCTTCTTCTTCATCCTCATCCCAGATTTCCTCGAGATTCTCATCGTCCCAGTCTTCATCGTCAGGTGATTCACCTAATTGTTTATATGTCCGGCATCCTTCGTCTGGATCAATCTCAACAGATGATATTCCGCAAAATCCATCTTCGAGATAGACACAATTAATATAGTGGCAACGAATTCGAGGCACCTTCTGGAATCTCCTCTAATTATCGAATCCCAGTTTGCGCAGGCGTACTATGCTAATCACGAAAAGAAGCAGCATTACGACCGCTGAGACCACACAGTAAGGGCAGACGGCATGTAAAACAAAGATCTCAATATACGTCAGGTAAACTGAATATATCGTCCCTGCCAGAGTAAACCCAAAAACACCTAAATGCAAGCTATCTCTCCAGCTCGGGAACCGTGTTTCAAGGATGAGAAATGCCAGTATTGCGAGATATCCAAGTAATCCCAGGAGGGCGAGTGGAATACCACCGATTTCTGCGTACTTGCTGTTGTTGACCGCTTCGCAATCGCCAATATCCGAACACGCGGCTACCGTACCCGTGAATTTAAGGAACGCAAGGTAAGCGGAATCAACTGCGCCGGCTAATGCGAGTAAAACGGATGCAAGCCAAAGGGGTTCTGATTGAGATTTTGCTTTCATATACCGTCCAGTCTAATAATATTGAACACCATAGTGAAATCGTAACGGGATTAATTACTCGTTCAGCGCCTCAGGTCCAAAGGGTGAACGAACCCAGGCACTTCTATCGCCGAATTGTTATTGAAGGCGAAATTATAACATTCAATCCGCCGGCTCAGCCTGGGCGGATACGCCGGGCTTCGAGGACATTCGGAAGGGCTTCTAGCCGGTTTAATACTCGACTGAGCTGCGAGACATCCGTGATCCCCATGATCATGTCGAAGACTGCTAAGTTATCTTTTGTCGACACTTGTATCGCCGACATACTTATTCCTTCATTCGCTACGAGCGTAGAGACATCTCGAACAAGTCCATCCCGGTCATAAGCACGGATGGTTACAGCGACAGGATACGTCTGATGTGGCTTGCCCCATGATACCTGGATTAGTCGCTCACGGTCTCTGGCCCGCAGTGCATTCGGGCAGTCCTGCCTATGGATCGTCGCTCCTCGTCCACGAGTAATATATCCTACGATCGGATCCCCTGGAGCCGGCTTGCAGCAGCGACCGAGTCTTGTCAGCAAACCGGATAAGCCGAGGATATGTACCTCTTCCGCGTCCAACTCGGTCAGGAATTCAGGCGGCTCTTCCAGCACCTCTAATTCCCGTTCCAGATCTTCTTCAGGGATTAACTTTGTGACGATTCGGTTGATATTAAGATCACCACAACCGATAGCCATTAAGAGGTCATCGACATTGGAATAGCCCAAATCGCTTGCTATCTTCTCATAAGCCATTCCATCCAGGCCCAAACGGCGAATTTCTCGTTCAAGAAGCAGCCGCCCGTGGGACACATTATGCTCGCGGTCTTGGCGTCGAAACCAATGACGGATCTTGCCCCTTGCACGCTGGCTTTTAACCATCTCCAGGCTCGGGTTCAGCCAGTCCCGGCTCGGGCCTCCGCGCTTCGCTGTGAGAATCTCTACCGCATCGCCTGTGTGGAGTTTCGTATCCAGCGATACGAGCTTCCCATTCAGTTTCGCCCCACGACAACGGTGGCCAATGGATGTATGAATGTGATAAGCAAAGTCGATCGGAGTTGAGTCTGCGGGGAGATCGATGATGTCTCCCTTGGGCGTGAAGACATAAACACGGTCATCGAACACGTCCGATTTCATCGCCGCGACGAAATCGCCGGCGTCATCAACGTCTTGACGCCACTCCATTAGACGGCGGAGCCACGTTACACGCTGTTCGAACGAATCGTCTCGCGACCGCCCCTCCTTATAACGCCAATGCGCCGCGATCCCATATTCTGCATTCTCATGCATTTTTGGTGTTCGTATTTGTACTTCCAGGGTCTTGCCATCATCATAGATAACCGCAGTATGCAACGACTGATAAAAGTTATCCTTAGGAGTGGCGATATAGTCATCAAATGTGCCCGGCACCGGCTTCCAATGGTTGTGAATCACACCCAACGTCAAATAACATAAGGATTCGCTCTCGACAACCACCCGCACCGCGCGCACATCATATACCATGTCAATGGGCACACCCTTGCGATCCATCTTCCGGTGGATGGAATAGAGATGTTTGGGCCGTCCCGTTACTTCCGCATCGATTTCATACTCAGCGAGGTATCGCCTTAGTTCAGTTGTGACCTTTCTAAGCTTTTTCTCACGATCCTC
>JAUVOB010000117.1 GCA_030599405.1 Chloroflexota bacterium
CTAGACAGACGGCACTTGACTCGCTTCACAATTCCCTAGACGCCGGTCCGCATTTCTGGCATTCGCATGACGGATACTTGTTCCTCAGTTCGAAACGAGACCTTGCGGTCTGCTTAGTCGTTGTTCGCCTCGAGCTGCTGCATTATACAAGTTTCGGTCATTCAGAGTAAATGCTATAATCTCGCCCGCACTCTGGTCAATACCATTGCACTCAGAGGTTGGGGCAAGACGACGGCTGCATAGGTCGCTCCATGACCGGTTTCTGAGGAAACGCTACTATGGCAATGATCGAGATAATTGAGAAAAAACGAGATGGGGGAGAGCTTTCAACAGGCCAGATCGACTGGTTTGTACAGGCCTACACTGCCGGAGAGATTCCGGATTACCAGGCGGCGGCCTTGATCATGGCGATATACCTCCGGGGTATGAATCAGCGCGAGACCGTCGACCTGACAATGGCGATGGCGAAATCCGGAGACCAGCTAGATCTGCATGATGTAACGCCATTTATCGTCGACAAGCACTCCTCTGGTGGCGTTGGAGACAAGACCTCTTTGATCGTGCTTCCTGCTGTAGCAGCCTGCGGTGTACCTGTCGGCAAGATGAGCGGTCGATGCTTGGGTTCCAGCGGGGGCACGCTCGACAAGATGGAGTCTATTCCAGGCTGGACCCCCAATCTGACGATAGAACGGTTTAAGGAGCAGCTTGCGAGCATCGGTCTTGTACTTTCCGGTCAGACGGCGTGTCTAGCCCCAGCAGATGGAAAACTCTACGCATTGCGCGATGTTACCGGAACAATAGGCAACAGTTCGCTTATTGCCGCTTCCATCATGTCGAAGAAGCTTGCCAGTGGAGCTGACGCCATTGTCCTCGATGTAAAGGTAGGTAACGGCGCATTCATGTCTACTTTGGATGAAGCTCGCGACCTGGCAAAGCTTATGGTTGGCATCGGAAAAGACGCTGGACGGCAAACGGTAGCCCTCCTGGCAGATATGAACCAGCCTTTGGGCTTTGCGATAGGCAACTCCCTTGAAGTAAAAGAGGCTATCGATACATTAAAGGGACATGGTCCGGCCGATCTGTGGACTCATTGTCTGGACATAGCCGGTCATATGCTGTTACTGGCGGGTAAGGCACAAACCCTTGGGGAAGCCAGGACACTACTAACGGAAGTGCGCGATGACGGACGAGCGTTAGCAAAATTCAAGGCCATGGTAACTTACCAAGGTGGTGATGCCCGGCTCGTCGACAATCCGGAGGAATTTCGCCAGCCGCAGAACATCGAACCGGTTTATTCCGATCTGAGCGGCTATATAGCAAGTATCGATGCAGGCGCAATTGGATGGAGCTGTGTCAGGCTTGGAGCGGGTCGGCAAATCAAGGGAGAGTCAATCGACCATTCCGTAGGCATGGTGATCCCAGTCAAGGTCGGGGACCGGCTCGCTCTGGGCGATTTGCTCGGCACCATCTACGCGAAAGACCAGGATAGCGGTGCACAAGCCAACAAGGAGCTTCGGGCCGCCATTACTCTGTCGGATTCACCAATCTCACCCTTGCCTCATTTGTATGATACGTTGACCTAGACGCGATAAGCCGGAATCCTGGGGGCATATCTGTATCTACTATCCCCTCCTGAACCCTTTTCCGGAAGAGAAACTTTCCCAGAGAATTCGGCAACCGTCTTGCTATTGAGTCAGCCAACCTCCAATATCGCCGAAGCCTGGTCGCCGACTGTACATCAGGGATCGTCTTAGCGTAAGAAAACCGGGGATGTCATTTGGCCGGCCAGCGGTTACCTCCTTTCCCTGGATCTGGCACCTTCGCTGATTGGTTTCGAACTGATGAAAGGAATATCAAAGCTGCATGAGACATTATCGATTGTAGCCCTGAGCGAGTATCGTATACTCATGCCAATCGGTTGAGATTAGCCGGCATTAATAGTCAACGAGCATTTCTACAAGGCATCTCAGGAAAGATAATGAGCTTGTATCACTCCGAGGTGGACTTCGAATAATGGAGATCATATGAAACTCACCTTAGCAGGAAAAGTGGCCATTGTTACGGGGGCCGGTCAAGGACTGGGGAGGGCCATTTCCAGGACCTTGGCAGCGGCAGGCGCGAAGGTCGCGGTAAACGATATTAATCCCGATCGCGCGGAGCGAGTGTCAGGAGAGATACGTCAGGCTGGCGGGCAGGCAATTCCTGTGGCGGCCGATATTAGCAATAAGTTCCAATGTGTACATCTCGTTGAGACGACCCGGTCCCAATGGGGGGCTCTGGACATTCTTGTCAACAATGCCGGTATCGAACCGGTTTCCCCAATCCTGGATATGGATGAATGGGATTGGGATCGCTGCATCGACGTGAACCTGAAAGGAACCTTTTTCATGAGCCAGCTGTGTGGAAGGGTTATGGCGGATGAGAATGAAGACCGTGGTGGCGTAGTCGTCAATATTAGCTCAATTGCCGGCGTCGAGATTCCCCTCATGAATAGGGCTGCTTACTGTGCTAGCAAGGCCGGCATCGTAGGTTTCGCTCGCGAATGTGCTAGAGAATTTGCCCAGTATGGTATTCGAGTAAACACCGTCATACCAGGAGTCTTTGTCACACCGATGACGGACCAAGCTCGCCGAGATCCTGACATGATGGCCAAGTGGGAAAAAGAGATCCCATTAGGAAGACTTGGTGATCCCAGGGAAGTGGCAGAAGTGGTCCTCTTCATGTGTTCAAATGCTAGCAGCTATATGACCGGCACAACAGTCACCGTAGACGGCGGGAAGGTTATGCGCTGAATGTGATATCCGGAGATATCAGAAACAAGCGAGAAGTTATCCATGACCACCGTTTCGATATCCTGATATTTGTGGGGAGAGTTTTCCATGTCGAAAAGGCCAATGGGGAGAAGTCAATAGAGGTTGAAATTTGCGCACTCTTGAGAGATGCTGCTATCCTATAGGGACTTAACTTAGTACCGCAACAGAATATTAGAAATCAGGAACGCTGTGAACGAAGTGTTATCAGCCAGTGGAGGTTCTATTGGAACCTGTTAACGGCCGGTATTAGGCTTGGGCTAATCGCGCCAGGTCAGATATATGTTCAAGGGGAAAGTCATGAACGACAACCAGGAAAAACAAATGAAGGAAGTAGAGAGCCAACGCGATCTGCGAAAGTTTGCGGTATTTCTAGCCGTCATCTTCGCGGTAATTCTGATTTTGGCAATGATCACAGAGCCGCTTGGGAGTCGCATCCCTGACATCCTGGGCGTTGGTGATGGCTCGGATACGTCATCCGACCGCGTTTTACCCGACCCTGGTGAAACTGGGAGTTTCACCAACTCTGAGACCCAAGAGCTCTTGCCTCTTTTGAATCAAGGAGATTCTCCTGAGCTGAAGGATGCGATTCAATATGAGGTTCAGCAGGGAGAGACGATCTATCAGATCGCCGTTCAATTCGGCGTATCTGTTGAGGATATCGCCTCAATGAATCGCCTGGTGAGTCCGGATCAAGTCGAAGAAGGTGACGTGCTGATCATCCCGATTATGGAATAGAGCAGGAGCCCAAATATGTTTTGGGCAGCGTACTGATTGGAGTGGGGAGCCTGTATTAGATAAGGGATATCTATGGGGACGCAATATGTTACGCATCCCCTGATCCAGGCTATGTACGTTGTCTATATGGTCGCTTGCTCACCACGCCTCCGCGGTAGCTTGGCGCCTCAAGTACAAAAAACGTGCAGCGGCTTCCATCCAGCATGCGACTGGCAAGGCGGGGATCTATTTCATCAATAGGTTTTGCCGATGTTATTACCGTCGGTAGCCGAGCATTATATCGATAGTTGAATAACTGGTATAGTTTTTCTTGGGCCCATGCCGTGGCGCTCTCAGTACCTAGATCATCCAATACAAGCAGCGATGCCGTGCGTATCTCGTCAAAACGCTTGTCGTAGCGGATGTTGCTGGATGGGCTGAAGGATGCCCGTAGGTGGTCCAGAAGGTCGGGAACAACCACAAAGAGAACAGGCTCACTTTGATCGGCCACATGGTTAGCGATAGCAGCCGCAAGATGTGTCTTTCCGTTGGCGTAGGCGACGCTATTAAACACGAGCCAGTTCGCCGGATGCTCGGCAAATTTCTTGGCAGTATCAGCCGCCCGCCGCAGGTTGTCGGATTGTTTGGCGGGAAGCTCCCGCTCTCTAAACGAGAAGGTGGTAAATGTCTTATCACTATGAAGGTTCAAAGTAGACAGGTCTGATTGGTCCTGGTCAACCCCGGCCCGACGGAAATCGGGGGCAAGAATCGTAATAATTTGTACCAGACTCGGATCAACCATCCGAGACCGAATGCGGATCTCTATCGTCTCCAATTCCTCGTTGGTGGTAATGACTGTCGGTAACCGGGCGTTGTAGCGGAAATTGAAGATCTGGTAGAGTTTTTCCTGAGCCCAGTCGGTGTTGGCCTGGCTCCCGAGATCGTCTAATACAAGAATCGGGGCATTTCGCACCTGCTCGAATCTCTCGTCGTACCCTACGGTAGAGGTTGGACTATAGGCGGCGCGAAGATGATCAAGAAGATCGGGTGTGCTAACGAATACTACAGGATCACCTTCGTTAATACAGTGGTTGGCAATGGCCGCCGCGAGATGCGTCTTTCCGCAGCCGTATCCACCCTTAAATACCAGCCAACCGTTGGGACTTCCGGCGTATGCGAACGCCCGGTCATAGGCCATCTTGAGATTGCGCTGCTTCGATGGTGTTAGGCCAATCCCTTCTGGGAAAAAGTTGTCGAAAGTACAATCCTGTAGGGCACCCAGTTGGCTCATTTTGAGAAGGCGGCTGGCGCGCCGAATCTCCTCTTCTTCTGCCCGGCATGAACAAATGACGGCCCGGCCGAACTCAGGGTGCGTTGGCTCGACGTCGGGCACGACGAACCCCATCCCATCGCAAATTGGACAATCCGGTTTACCGCCTCCAGTCAGGCTGTACGGTGGTTCGGGTGGCGCGCTATCGTTTAATGATGTCTCGAAGTTCTTCAGGGATTTGTCGCTGAAGTTCCTTCTGAGAATCTCTGCGGCTGATTCCATCTCTCTTGCCTTCCTGTCGCCAGCGCTCTAATATCGCCAGGACGTAGCTCCACTTTCGAGCATTGTTCTGAACCGCCAGGTCGATGGCTTCCTCTATCCATCCCGACGGGTAGGTTCGTTCAGCGTCCCGTAATTGATCCGCGATCAGTGGCGTCAGCGATCCAATATTCTGCTCATACAGGACGAAGATATTCGGTCGATTCGCCATCAATGTGATAGGCTCGTTCTCGTCAGGGAGAGGTCGCCATTCACCCCGGGTTATACCTTCGACCGCGGCCCTGCCTTTCTCGGTGTTCAGGAAATAGTAGTCGATTGTGCCATCGGCGCTTTCGATAACTACCTGCAACAAGGTCCCCCGAGCTACTGCTAGCTCAACACCCCTCTCCAAGGCTTCCATCGCCGATGATTGCGTTGGACCCATACCGTTCATGAAGAGTTCATCACCTAGAAAATCGGCCATTTTCAAGAATCGAACCGCGCCCTCCTTTAGCGATAGAGACCAAAAAGAGTACAGCGTCACCTTCAGCTCCGCCATATCTTCTATGTGTGGCAGCAATTCGCTGAAAAAGAGGCTTGGTATTTGCGTCAAGCGCAATTTACCGTCTGGGAATCCGGGAAATCCAACCATGAGAATCGGAAACGGACTTAGTTAAATGGCTGGCGGTCAAGAAGCCGGCCGCGGATAGGGTTTTGGCACTTACAAGCATTGGCACAGACCATCGCCGAAATACAC